>HF989522.1:74554-89954 GCA_000432175.1 Eubacterium sp. CAG:786 | reverse complement strand
GCTCCCGATATCGCGGTGCGTGGAACTGCCGGGCTGTGAGCCGTTCATGATATGCCACGGCTCCCCGGACAGCATAAATTACCTCTTCCACACCAATACCCGCGAGGCTGAGATAATGATATCGCGCCTTGGGGAATACGGCTGCAGGCTGCTGCTGTGCGGGCATTCGCACATACCGTATATATTCCGGCGCGGTGAAAGAATGCTGGTGAACCCCGGCGCCCTGGGAATGCCTGTGAACGAGCAGACCGCGGCGCAGTATGCAGTCATCGATTACGACGGTGAATTCCACCCGGAAATAATATCGGTGGAATACGACATCGGGCGCGCAGTCGCGGAATTTGCGCAGTCCGGGCTGCTGGAGAAAAGCGCGGTGTGGGGCAGGGGGCTTATCGCGACGATACGCACCGGCGTGAATTACACGGTGCATGCAGTACGCCTGGTGGAAAAGCTCTCGCAGGATACCGGGCTCACCGTGACCGACGAAAACCTCTGGAATGAGGCGGCTGAGCGCCTGGGGATACGCTGAATAAAAGCGAAGCATAACAAAAACCGACGGAGCAAAATCCGTCGGTTTTTCTGTTTGTGTATTACAGCTCTATCTTGCCGTAGAGTGTTGCATTCTTTTCTGCGTCTACGGTCTCCTTGGAGAACTCGCCTGCGTCGGCGGTTTCATCCGGCTCGTAAGTCCTGCGCTTGTATTCACGCTCGAAGCTTGTGGAGAAGCCTGTTGACTGGCGGTAATTACGGGTGCTTCCGTTGCCCCTGCGCTCACCGTTACGTTCGCCGTTTCGTCTGGGGCGACGGTTGTCGAATTTCGGCTTGTCGGCGTAAATAACGACCTTTCTGTAAGGCTCAACGCCGGTGGAGTGGCTGGAAACGCCCTCTATCTCAGCAACGCAGCTGTGGATTATGCGGCGCTCGTAGGGGTTCATCGGCTCAAGGGCTATCTTTCTGCCCTGCTTGATGACCTTAGCGGAAGTTCTCTTTGCAAGGGACTCCAGAGTTTCGCGGCGCTTGTCGCGGTAGCCGTTGCAGTCGATGGAAATGCGGCAGTAGGACTCTTCGGTGCGGTTGCTTGCGAGGATAGTCAGATACTGCAGGCTGTCGAGGGTCTCACCGCGTCTGCCGATAACAACGCCCAGCTTGTCGCCGGTGATATCCAGCACGATGTTGCCGTCGCGACGGACAGCGTTTATCTCGAAGTTCTCAAGACCGAGAGCGTGGAGCACGTCGGTCAGGTACTTCTTGGCAGCCTGAACCTTTGCGCTGCCCTCAATGTCGAAATCCTCAGGGAGTGCGGGCGCTTCGCCCTCGCTCTCGTCCTCAAAGGAAGCGGGAGCAGGCTCCTCTGCTGCAGCTTTCTCAGCTGCGGGGGCTGCAGGCTCAGCCTGCGCGGGAGCCTCGGGCGCTTCGTAGGAAGCCATTACCCTTGCTACGCCCTTCATTCCGAACAGACCCTTTCTGGGCTGTTCGAGTATGTCGAAATCTATTTCCCCGGCAGAAACTCCGAACTCAGCTGCTGCCAGTTCCTTAGCTTCGTCGATGGTCTTTGCTGTGAATTCCTTTTTCATATGAGATCCCTCCAGTTATCAGATGTCGTCGTCCTCGTCCTCGTGGTATTCTTCACCGTACTTTTCTGCGTCAGCCTTTCTTGCTTCGGCAAGCTTACGGCGGTTGATCTCCTTCTGTGTGAGCTTTTCGCCCTTGTATTCTGCAACTGCTTCCATATCGGCAGCCTGTCTCTTTTTCTTTTCTTCCTTGGCTTCCTGCTTCATGCGCTCGTTGTATTCAGCTTCGGCTACAGCGCGCAGCTTTTCGGGGTTGTACAGCTTGTTGAGCAGCAGGGTCTGGAGAATACCGAACAGGTAGCTTATCGTCCAGTAGAAGCCCGCGCCGGCAGGTACTGTGAATACCAGCACGACGGAGAAGATAGGCATGATGAACATTGTGCCTTTCATGCAGCCTGCATTCTGACCAGGGGTGTTCATTTCCATCGTCTTTGTGGAGATGAGCGTCTGAGCCATGGAGAATACGAATGCCAGTATCGGAATGAGTATCATCGGCCAGCCGAGGTCGCTTGCGGGGTCCTTTCCGAGAGGAATGCCCAGGAACTCCAGCTTGTCGTTGAGTTCAGCAAGGTCGCTCTTTGCAGCGTCGCTGAGCAGGTTATATGCGGAGGTATCTCCGGTTGCAGCTACTTCGCCATAGCAGTTGATTGCATAAAGCTCTCTCTGCAGTGTGGCAGCCTGAGTATAGGTGAGGCTTTCGCTGTCTGCGGTCCCCTTTACGGTGCCGAACTGGCGCTGTACCGTTTCAACGGCGCTCTTGGTGCTCTTTGAGAAGCTGTGCGCGTTGGTGTATTCGGTTTTCTGTGTTTCATCGCCGATCTTGTCGAGCTCTTCCTGCTCAGCCTTGGTGATGGTGTAGAGGTCGCTGTCGGTGAACAGCTTTTCCTTATTCTCGTCTGCCTTGCTTGCGCTGACTGTAGCGGAGGTGATGACTTTCTTCACCATGTCCTTGCTGGTGGAGTCAAGCTTGCTCCAAACGCCCTCGGTCAGCGGCTCTTCGCCTTCCTTGAGGCAGTTTGCGTTGTAGTATTCGAGTATCTGCTTTGCGTCACGGACGATATCGTTGTGCTTTGTGAGCGCGTCGCCCTCGAGTTCAGCTGTATTGCCGTACTCGTCCACGAAAATCTTCGTCATGGAAACGTAGTAGGACTCCTGCATGATCGCAGTGGTGTTCTGCATGTGCTTGATGTGCGTCATGGGCTTGTAAACAACGTCCAGTACGCCGAACAGGAGCAGGAATGTGATAGCCATGGTGCCGCAGCCGCCCATGGGGCTGTAGCCCTGCTTCTGGAGCTTTGCGAGCTCCTGCTGCTGCTTTTCCTGATTGTTTTTGTATTTCTGCTGGATCTCCCTTACCTTGGGAGCGAAAATTGCGGATTTTGCGCTGTTCTTCTGCTGCTTTATCGCCAGCGGGAGCATAGCCAGCTTTACGATAAATGTGAACACCAGGATCGCAACGCCGATGCTTGCGCCGGTATTCTTGCAGATCACCTCATAGATACCCCAGAGGATATAGCCGAGAGGTGTGCCAATGATGTTGTACAGGAACTCTATTGTGTCCACGTCCTTTCGTTGTGTGCAGCGCTGCGGAAGAGTGGTGTATGCGCTGCGTGTTCCTCCGACCGGGCGTTTTCCCGGCGGCAAATGAATGGTATATATGAAACACGGCGTAGTCAGCCGCTGTTTGTTTCCTTATTTGTAGGACTCCCTGATGTCTCCAAGGTAGTCTGTGCTCTCGTCGTCGGGTATGCCGAAATCCGGTGGGACAGGCAGCTTTTCGGGATGGAAGCAGAATTTTTCAGGCACTGGGTCGATGCCGCCGGCGCCGTACGGATTACAGCGCATAATTCTCCATAACGTCAAATAACCGCCCCTGACCGCACCAAAGCGCCGGATAGCGGTAAGCCCGTATTCGGAACAGCTTGGATAATAGCGGCAGCACGGCGGTAAGATCTTTGACAGCGTAAGTCTGTACAGCTTAATGATACCCAGGAATATATACTTCATGACAGCTTTGACAGAATGTTCTTCATCATCAGCGAGTAGATCTTGGTGGATTTAAGCTCCGGCGTCTTGCTCCTTGCGACGAAGATGAAATCATAACGCTTTTGTGTTTTCTCTTTAAGAACCGGCTCGAAAAGGCGGAACGCTTCTCTTATGATCCGCCTCGAGCGGTTTCTTTTGACCGCGTTTCCAACCTTTTTACCGGTGACGATGCCCAGTCGGTTGCAGCGACCGCGTCTTTCCCTGACGTAGCAGACAAAGGCGAAGGTGACGATGCTGTCCCCTTTTTTGAAGAGGAAGCTGAAATCGCGGTTGTTCTTGATCACAATGTACTTTTTTGAAAACTCAGACATTGCAGTCAGATCAGTAGGTCAGCTTTTTTCTGCCCTTTGCGCGACGGCGAGCGAGAACCTTACGACCGTTCTTGGTAGCCATTCTCTTCATAAAGCCGTGCTCGTGCTTTCTCTGAAGCTTCTTGGGCTGATAAGTTCTTTTCATTTAGTAGACCCCCTTTTTGAATTCTGGTAAGATCGCTGCGTGTTTTTTATCAGGAGATATAACTCCCCCGCACACAGCTGTCAACAATAATTAATTATACCCTATTACAAAGCCGTTGTCAAGGGTTTTTTAAAAATTTCCGGATTTTTTCACCTTATTAATAACGTTCTGTATAAATCCAGGCTCAATATACTAAATTATGTCTTGCTTTTATGTGAAAGATTTGTTATACTATTGTTATTGAAATTTAAAGGACGGAGGTGTGTACGTGCGACTGCTAAGATCTGACAGCATGAAAAACGGTGGACCTGAGATATTCACACGACTCTTTCACCAGCAGAAACCCCAGCCGGAAATCATAACCGCGCCCCCTGACCGTACAGTGCTCTCCGGTGGAAGGCACCTGCGCCACGAGCTGAAATACATCATCGACGGGGGGACATATATGTACCTCAGAAACAGGCTGCTTCCCCTGATGAAGCCGGACGCCCACAGCGGTGACAGCGGCTACCGAGTGACGAGCATTTATTTCGATGATGTGTATAATTCTGGCTACTGGCAGAAGCTCAACGGCGCCGAATTCCGCAGGAAGTTCCGCATACGCGCCTACGGACTGGACCCGTCGTTCGTCAGCCTTGAAGCTAAGCACAAGGACGGGCAGTTCATCTCGAAGCTTTCGAAGCGGTTGACTGACGAGCAGTACCGTGCGCTGCTGCGCGGGGATTGTTCCTTTATGTCGGAGCACGAAGGCGAAGAGGACGTTTTCGGGGAATATTACCGCACCGACCGCGGGATGAAGCTGCGCCCGCGGGTCGTCGTCGATTATCAGCGGGAAGCGCTGGTGTACCCGTTCGGGAATGTCCGCATCACGTTTGACAGAAAGCTTTCCGCGTGCTTCAACACGATGGATATGTTCGCGCAGGGAGCGCAGTACACCCGGATTTACGACAAAGAAATAATACTTGAGGTCAAATTTGACAATTATATTCCTGATAGTATACAGGCGGCACTGCAGTGCATAAACGCCCCGATGCAGCCGGTATCAAAATACATAATATGCACAGACAGAATGCTGGAGGTAAGACACTATGGTTGATATGTTCCTGACAAGCGGCTCAAAGCTCGCAGACGCCCTTTCAGTCCTCGGTGGAAGCGCGGACCTCACGAATGCGCTTTCGCTGCAGACTATATTCATTACGCTGCTGACTGCCACGGTATGCGGCGCGGTGATATACCTGGTTTACCGCTTCTTTAACCGCAGCGTTATCTACAACGAGAACTTCAATATCCTGGTGGTGCTGACTACGGTAGTCACAGCATTCATCATCATGACGATAAGTTCCAACGTGGTGCTTTCTCTGGGTATGGTGGGCGCGCTGTCCATCGTGCGTTTCCGCGCGGCAGTCAAGGATCCGCTGGATATCGGCTTTCTCTTCTGGGGAATTGCAGCGGGCATAACCGCAGGCGCGCAGCTTTACTGGGTGGCGCTGCTTGGTACTGCGATAATCGCGGTGCTGTACATAATCATCACCATCTGCCGCAAGGAGAAGAAAAGCTACCTGCTGATAATCCGCTATAATGCTTCCAGCGAGATGAACGTCACGGGAATACTCAACGGCGTGAAGTACCGCCTGAAGAACAAGACACAGACCGGCGACCACGTTGAACTCACCATTGAGGTGAAGATAAAGAAGAACGACACCACATATCTCAGCCGTTTCAACGCGGTAGAGGGCGTCGAGAGCGTAACTCTGCTGGAATACAGCGGGGAATACCTCAATTGATTTTATCAATAAAAAACAGGGCAGGAACTTTTACGGTTCCTGCCCTGCTGCTGTTTGTTTATTCAGCCATTATCTCGCAGAGTTTGTTGGTGAATTCTACGGGGTTCTCGATAGGCATGCCTTCGATGAGAAGCGCCTGAGAATACAGGATATCCGCATATTCAGCGATCTTGTCCTTGTTGTCCTCGGCGTAGAGCTTCCTGAGCTTTTCGAATATCGGGTGGGAAGCGTTTATCTCAAGTATCTTCTCGGCCTTTGCGTTGTGAGCCTGCTCGTCAGGCATTGCAGAGAGCACCTTTTCCATCTCAACGGAAAGCATACCCTCGCTGGTGATACATACCGGGTGGGTCTTCAGGCGCTGGGACAGCTTGACTGCCTTAACCTTGCCGCCGAGTTTTTCGGTCATGAGGTCGAACAGACCCTTGTTGTCCTCTTCCGCCTTTTTGATCTCTTCCTTTTCCTCGTCGGTTTCAAGACCGAGGTCGTCAGCGGATACTGACTTGAACTCCTTGCCGTTGTAGTCGTGCATCATCTGCATGGTGAATTCGTCCACATGGTCGGTGAAGTAGAGTATCTCGTAGCCCTTGTCGCGTACCATTTCGGTCTGCGGGAGCGCTTCTATGCGCGCGATGCTGCTTCCGCTTGCAAAGTAGATGTACTTCTGCTCGTCCTTCATCCTGGAAACGTACTCTTCCAGGGTGACGTAGCCGCCAAAGCTGCTCTTGAACATCAGCAGATCCTGCAGATTTTCCTTGTTTGCACCGAAGCTTTCGTAAATGCCGTATTTCAGCTGAGTGCCGAAGGAATCGAAGAACTTTTCATACTTCTCGCGGTCGTTCTTCTGCAGCTTTTTCAGTTCGTTCTTGATGGACTTTTCAAGGCTCTTTGCGATGAGCTTGAGCTGACGGTCATGCTGGAGCATTTCACGCGAGATGTTCAGGGAAAGATCCTCGCTGTCCACCAGACCTCTTACAAAGCTGAAGTAATCCGGCAGCAGGTCGGCGCACTTGTCCATTATCATTACGCCGCTGGAGTACAGCTGCAGACCCTTTTCGAAGTTCTTGGAGTAATAGTCGTAGGGCGCCTTTGCGGGAATATACAGCAGCGCGGTGTAGGTAGCAGTACCCTCGGTGCGGGTGTGGATATGCGCGAGCGGCTTGTCGTAGTCGTAGAACTTGTCCTTGTAGAACTGGTCGTATTCCTCATCAGTGAGCTCGGTCTTGGATTTCTTCCAGATAGGGGTCATGCTGTTGAGGGTCTCGGTGACGATTTCCTTTTCGTACTCGTCCTTGCTGCCCTCTTTCAGCTTTTCGTGCTCAACGTCCATCTTGATGGGGTAGCGGATATAGTCGCTGTACTTCTTTACAAGCTGCTTTATCTTGTACGGAGCGAGGAACTCGTCGTAATTCTCCTCGTCGGCGTTGTCCTTGATGTCAAGGATTATCTGCGTGCCGTGGTCGTCCTTCTGCGCTTCGGAAATGGTGTAGCCGTCAACGCCCTCGCTCTCCCACATATATGCGGTGTCGGAGCCGTATGCCTTTGAAATAACGGTGACTTTCTTGGCTACCATGAACGCGGAATAGAAACCAACGCCGAACTGACCGATGATGTTCACGTCGTCGGTCTTCTCGTTCTCGTTCTTGAATGCCAGGGAACCGGATTTCGCGATAGTGCCGAGGTTGTTCTCAAGTTCTTCCCTGGTCATGCCGATACCGTTATCGGTGATGATGAGCTTTCTGTCGTCCTTGTTGACTTCAAGCTTTATCGCCATGTCGGAACGGGTGATGCCGGTGTTCTCGCTCATGGATTTGAAATACAGCTTGTCCATTGCGTCGCTGGCGTTGGATATCAGTTCACGCAGGAATATCTCCTTGTGAGTGTAGATGGAATTGATCATCATTTCGAGCAGGCGCTTGGATTCTGCCTTGAATTCTTTTGTTTCTGCCATTTCAAACATCTCCTTATATTTATCGGTTAAAGCCGTTTTTTATGCTTTTAGCACTCTCTTCTTCTGAGTGCTAAATCTATTATACACCTTTTTCAGAAAAAATCAAGGGGTAATTCACAGATTTTTGAAAATTTGAGGCGGATTTTTTAAATGCAGTTTTATGGATCGCAACTCTGTAATATATCTAAAATGACATATACAAGGGGCCTTAATATATACAAATCATATATGTAAAGATGTTGACATTTATTTTCTGATGTGTTAATATGATTATGGTTGAATATTACACAAAAGCATATATAGTGTTCCATAAAAGTGGAAGCACCGGTGAACCTGAGTTCAACTATACTTTCTCTGAAGCCAGATAAGGAAGGGGCTGCATTATGAAAGAAAAAACCAAATCAGTCATTTTAATAGTCGTGATAGTCCTGCTCGCGATATGGCTTGCCGTTGAGTCGTTCCTGGTCGGAATACTCATTGACTGGTACCGTAAGAGCACCTATGAGGTGATCGACGGCGATATACTCGAGCTGCAAACTCGCGTTACAGCGCTTGAAAATGGCACAACTCTGGCTGACGAGCTTGCAAAGCTTGAAGTAAATACCTCGGAAAGTAGCGCACAGCCGCAGGAATAAAACATTATCCTTGATTTATAAAAATCCCCCACACCGGCACGGCGCCGCGTGTGGGGGATAATGCTGTGTAGGAATCCCTGATTTTCTATGAAATATACAAAATGTTCCATGCGGCTTTGTTCATAATTTATAGGCGACAAATATTGTACAAATTAACCATAATTTCAACTCAAAATTTGTTATTAATGCGGGTTGAAAAAAGCCGTTAAAAATGCTATAATATCATTGTAAATCAAGACAAGACAGTATTGTAAGCTTAATTGGCTAACATACTTCTTAATATATTTTCCCCAATTATTTCAGCCGAGTTAAAAGCGCTTTTCCCCAAGCGTTCGGCTAGTTTATTTGATTTTACCGCAGACTCCCCGTCTGCGGATTTTTTTTGCTTTTTTTCAGGTACGCGCGACCGCGGCGTTTTTTTGTTGTCATAAAGGGTGAAAGCGCTTTTAACGACGGAGTGCACCGTCAAAAAGGAGGAAGCCATGGAGGACGAAAAGATAATCGGGCTTTTTTTCGCCCGTGATGAAAACGCAATAACCGAACTTGTACGCAAATACGGAGGATTATTCCGCAAGGTCAGCATGAACATACTGCATTCCGCGCAGGACGCAGAGGAATGCCTCAACGACGCCTGCCTGCGCGTGTGGGAGAGCATTCCGCCGAAGCACCCGGAGAAGCTTTCAGCGTACCTCGCGCGCATTGTCAGGAACCTCGCGCTCAACCGCTGGAAGCAGCAGAATTCCGCAAAGCGCGGTGGGGGTGAAGTTCCGCTGGCGCTGTCGGAACTGGAAGAGTGCATTCCAGGTGGGAGCACGGTGGAGCAGGAATTCGACCGCGCTGCGCTTTCCGGGGCGCTGAACAGGTTCCTTGCAGGGCTGAGCTACGAGAAACGCGCTGTGTTCCTGCGGAGGTACTGGTACCTTGTTCCTGTCAGGGAAATAGCGGAGCAGTGCGGCATGAGCGAGAGCAAGGTGAAATCCATGCTCGCCCGCACCCGCGCGGAACTCCGCAGAACTCTTGAAAAGGAGGATATCGAGATATGACCAACAACCAGAAGAACGAAAAAGCCGGGCGCCTGCTTGAAGCCCTCGGCGACGTCCCGGACGAGATGCTTGAAAAGGCTTCCCCGGAGAATAAGATGAAGAAGCGCCCTGTGTGGGCTTACGCAGCGGCAGCGGCTGCAGTAGTTGCCGTGGGGGGAATTACCACCGCGGTACTAATGACCCGCGAGCCGCAGAGCATGATCAGCGGGTCTGACGCGTCCGCTGACAGTTCGGTCGTTTCTGTCACAGAAGATGACAGCACGCCGGAACTGCCGAAGATAGACGCGGGCATAAACAATTTCGGCGCAGCAGGCTTTGAGGGGGTGATGTACCCGGGCGAATGTGAATATAACAGCGCCAACCTGTGGAATGAGAGCAGTGATGTGCAGTCTCTGCCTGTTTACAGAAGCCTGGTGAGATACGACGAGGAAGGGAAAGCAAACATTCCGTTCGACAGTATCCGCAGTGATCTCACAGAACAGCTGAAAACTGTGGCCGCAGCGCTCGGTGCGGAACTTTCTGACATTGATATATCTGACAATGGCATGACCGATGAGGAAATCCAGAAGTATATAGACACCTCGACAACGTTTGAAGCTTCTGACCTTAACACCGACCCTACCCTAGTAGAGGCTGATACCGATAAATTCCATATCTTCACAGATATCGCATATCAGACATCTGTCTGGTTCAACAGTGGATATGTCCCTGAGGGCGAGTATTGCGCTTCCACCTATGATGAAGCGCTCCGGACTGCTGAACAGCTTAAATCTGATTATTCGGAGCTTCTCAGTGCAGTAGGTATCACAGATCCGGCTGTAGTTGTCGAGAATGGAGATTACACGTTTGATGGTGAACAGCAGTGCTTCATCATTTCGTTCTATGATGCTGGGAATAGCGTTGAGGACAGCATAAACAATTCTGCAATGAAATATGTGAATTTTTATGGTTTTGAGGAGCATAGACTTAATGGCATAAACATTATCCGCAATGACCTGCGCAGTGAATTTGTGGGGGATTATCCACTTCTGACAGATGATGAAGCCGCAGAACAGCTCAAAGCGGGCAATTATTACACCAATGTTCCTCTAGGGAATGATTACAAGCCACAGGGGTATGCAGAAGTCGTGCTGGAATATTACGTTAGTGGTCAGGAAGAATATTTTGTTCCATACTATCGTTTCTTTGTTGATATTACCGATGAGATTTCGGAAATTATAAACACTGAAATGCGCACTTACGGTGTGTTCTACGTCCCGGCTGTGCGACCGGAATACCTTGAGTGAAATAAAAGGGGGGCTGCGTTTTGCAGTCCTCTTAGTTTTATCCGAACATATGTTCCCTGAAGCAATTGGGGTTCCCGGTGGGGTGCGCAGTCAGCCGGAAAATCACGCAGCCGTCCGGACAGACGATGGTTTTGGTGTATTTGCCGTCCCCACCGAGATTTTCGAGGTCGCCTCCGCTTCTCACCGCTTCCATCACCGGGAACATCACCATCATCAGCTTGGGGCATATTCCCTCGCCCTGTGCATTCACGGGGCAGCCGTAGGTGCAGGTATACCTGTCGCCTATCTCCTCTCCGTTCCTGCAGTAATTTTCCGGGTGGTCTCCGCGCAGGTAGCCAACTACCTCGATGTCGAACCTGTATTCCTCATCGTACCATTTTTTCATATAAACACCTCCATGCTGTTTTATTATAACACCATTCGCAATGCTTGTCAACGAAAAAATCCCACCCCGTTGCCGGAGTGGGATTCGTTTGTTAAGCTATTGCTTTCAGATCGTCGTGATTATCTGAGTGCAGCCTGAGCAGCAGCCAGTCTGGCGATCGGAACACGGAACGGAGAGCAGGATACATAATCCAGACCGATCTCGTGGCAGAACTCAACAGATGTCGGGTCGCCGCCGTGCTCACCGCAGATACCGCAGTGCATCTCGGGACGGGTCTTCTTACCCAGCTCGATAGCCATCTTCATCAGCTTGCCAACGCCAACCTGGTCGAGCTTTGCGAACGGATCGTTCTCGAAGATCTTAGCGTCGTAGTAAGCGCCGAGGAACTTACCAGCGTCATCTCTGGAGAAGCCGTATGTCATCTGAGTCAGGTCGTTTGTACCGAAGCAGAAGAACTCAGCTTCCTTAGCGATGTCGTCAGCAGTCAGGGCAGCTCTCGGGATCTCGATCATGGTACCTACAGAGTACTTCAGATCTGCGCCTGCAGCAGCGATGATCTCGTCAGCGGTCTTTACAACGATGTCCTTAACGTACTTGAGCTCCTTTACCTCGCCAACCAGCGGGATCATGATCTCAGGAACGATAGTCCAGTCGGGGTGAGCCTTCTTGACGTTGATAGCAGCCTTGATAACGGCAGCAGTCTGCATCTTAGCGATCTCAGGGTAGGTAACAGCCAGACGGCAGCCACGGTGACCCATCATCGGGTTGAACTCGTGCAGGGAAGCAATGATGTTCTTGATGGTCTCAACGGACTTGCCCTGAGACTTAGCAAGAGCTTCGATGTCAGCTTCCTCAGTGGGAACGAATTCGTGCAGAGGCGGGTCGAGGAATCTGATGGTTACAGGATTGCCCTCGAGTGCTTCGTACAGCTTCTCGAAGTCGCCCTGCTGCATCGGCTCGATCTTAGCCAGTGCTGCTTCTCTCTCTTCAACAGTGTCGGAGCAGATCATCTCGCGGAATGCAGCGATTCTGTCTGCCTCGAAGAACATGTGCTCGGTACGGCACAGACCGATACCCTCAGCGCCCAGCTCTCTTGCCTTCTTAGCGTCAGCAGGAGTATCAGCGTTGGTTCTTACCTTGAGCTTTCTGTACTTGTCAGCCCAAGCCATTACACGGCCGAACTCGCCGGCGATGGAAGCGTCAACGGTCGGGATGATACCATCATAGATGTTACCGGTTGTACCGTCGATGGAGATGAAGTCGCCCTCGTGGTAGGTCTTGCCTGCCAGCTCGAACTTCTTGTTCTCTTCGTCCATCTTGATGTCGCCGCAGCCGGATACGCAGCAGGTACCCATACCACGAGCAACAACGGCTGCGTGAGATGTCATACCACCACGAACGGTCAGGATACCCTGAGATACCTTCATACCTGTGATATCCTCAGGAGAGGTCTCCAGACGAACCAGAACTACCTTTTCGCCCTTTGCAGCCCACTTCTCAGCGTCGTCAGCTGTGAACACGATCTTACCGCAGGCAGCTCCAGGAGAAGCGCCCAGACCCTTGCCTACCGGTGTAGCAGCCTTAAGAGCCTTAGCGTCGAACTGCGGGTGGAGCAGTGTGTCGAGGTTTCTGGGGTCGATCATCAGAACAGCTTCCTGCTCGGTCTTGTGGCCTTCGTCAACGAGGTCGCAAGCGATCTTCAGAGCAGCCTGAGCGGTTCTCTTACCGTTACGGCACTGCAGCATGTAGAGCTTCTTGTTCTCAACGGTGAACTCCATATCCTGCATGTCGTGATAGTGGTTCTCGAGGGTGTCGCAAACCTTGATGAACTCTGCGTATGCCTCGGGGAACTCCTTCTCCATCTGTGCGATGGGCATAGGAGTACGAACACCGGCAACAACGTCCTCGCCCTGTGCGTTGATAAGGAACTCGCCCATGAGCTTCTTCTCGCCGGTTGCAGGGTCACGTGTGAACGCAACGCCGGTACCGGACTCGTTGTTCAGGTTACCGAATACCATCGGCATTACGTTTACTGCAGTACCCCAGCTGTACGGGATATCGTTGTCGCGGCGATATACGTTTGCACGGGGGTTGTCCCATGAACGGAATACAGCCTCGATAGCGAGCTTGAGCTGTACAACAGGATCAGACGGGAAGTCCTCGCCGAGCTGCTTCTTGTACTCAGCCTTGAACTGCTCTGCCAGAGTCTTGAGGTCAGCTGCGGTCAGGTCGATATCGTACTGAACGCCCTTCTCAGTCTTCATCTTGTCGATGAGCTGCTCGAAGTACTTCTTACCTACTTCCATAACTACATCAGAGAACATCTGGATGAAGCGTCTGTAGGAGTCATAAACGAATCTCTCGAACTTGGGATCGGGGTTGCCTGCGATCATAGCAGCAACAACTTCGTCGTTAAGACCCAGGTTGAGGATAGTATCCATCATACCGGGCATGGAAGCTCTCGCGCCAGAACGAACGGAAACGAGCAGAGGATTCTTGAGATCGCCGAACTTCTTGCCGTTGATCTCCTCCATCTTCTTTACGCCTTCCATAGCCTGAGCCATGATCTCGTCGTTGATCTTGCGGCCGTCCTCATAGTACTGTGTGCAAGCCTCGGTAGTGATCGTGAAGCCCTGGGGAACCGGCAGACCGATGCTGGTCATCTCGGCAAGGTTTGCGCCCTTACCGCCGAGGAGATTACGCATGGTCATGTCGCCTTCGCTGAACATGTAGACCCACTTGTTTGCCATTGGTATATACCTCCTGAATTTTTGATCGCTGTAACGCCCGTGCACGAGCAGCTGCAGCGTTTTTGATTTTTTGCTGGCAGAATGCCCCACTTTGAGCGGGCACTCTCCCACATATTCTATTATAGCAGATAATCCGCAAAAATGCTAGATGTTTTTTAAATTTTTTTATGTTTTTTTGCCGATTTTCACTAATGCCCATGCAACGGGCTGCGAAGCCGCTTCACGAAACCGTAACGGTACCCGACGCGATGGTCACCACGGTGCGTGCGACTGCTGCGGAACGGCTGCCGCTGATCTCCCCCGAAGCCGACAGGTCGCGGAACGCGAGCCATTCCCGCAGCTGCGGCAGGGAAGAAAACCCGGCAGTAAAGCTGCTGCCGCAGCATATCACCCTTGCAGTCCCGCCAGCGGAAGTCAGCCTGCCCGCAAGCGCGAACGCCTGTTCCGCGCAGCTTCCGTCGGAACCTGGGGATATGACGATGTCGGTGCTTTCCGCAGGAACGTTGTCGTCCTTGCGCACCAGCAGCGTGCCTTTCTTTGCCGAAAGCTTGTAATTTATGCGCCGCAGCGGGTCGCCGGGGACGTAGCCGCGGTGCTCGTATCCGGGCATTCCACCCGTGAGCACGGAGCCCGCAGTTTCCTCGTCGTCATCGGAGGGCAGCAGGCTCGGCGGCACTTCCGGTCCGGTGTATTCGACAACGCGCGGCAGCACTGCGACCTCTGCCGCTTCAGGGCGCACCGGGGACTGCAGATACACCGCTCCGAGGGCGTCCCGCAGCACTATTTCGTCGATGTCCATTCGGGAAAGGCAGCATTCCCGGGCGCGCAGGGCGATCTCAACGCTGCCCGACCTTCCGATGAGCGAGGTGCGCGCCGTGAATTCCTGCCCGAGAAACCTGCCGTTTACCGTTATAAAGGGAAGCACGCAGAAGCCCTCTGCGGTGAACGTTAACCTTACCGTTACCCTGTCGCCGACCTGGTGAAGTCCCTCGCAGCCGGAGCAGGCAACGGTGAAATGTTTCCGGGAAACGCAACAGGTGACAATAGAAGCCGCAAGCGCCATAGCGACAGCATAAACCATCACCCAGCCGCAGTCGCCGCTTATGAACATCAGTACAGTCCCCGCGAAAAGCAGGGCTTCGATCCAGCCAGCGATGGTGAGCCGCATTATTTCAGCCTCCTTCTGCGTTTTTTCAGTGCCCTGAGGGGCTTCAGCAGGTCGCTTGCGGCGGGCTTTCCCGCCGGGGAATAGAACAGCTCGTCTGCCGCAGAGCATATTTCTGCGGCTTCCGCGGGCATTCCCAGCCTGTCGGAGAGAATGCGCCGTACATCGCCGGTGGAAAGGCTCTGCTCTGCCTTTCCGTCTATGTCAGCCGCGAGCCTGCGCGCACGCAGATACACCCCGCGTACCCTTGAAGCCTGGCTCTTCATTGGGTAGGTCACGCAGAATGCAGCCCACCCGAGCGGCTTCCTGAATATGAAAACGAGTATCGCTG
>HF989522.1:67927-74496 GCA_000432175.1 Eubacterium sp. CAG:786 | reverse complement strand
GGAATGCGGGCAGACCCTCGTCTTTCCGGGCAGGCTCCGCGTATCTGGTGCCGTCGATGTCCAGCCAGCCTGCCCCGGGAATGTACACCTGCGGCCATGCGTGCGCCTGCGCGTCGGTTATGTTGTAAAGCCCGGTGGCTTCGTCGTAGGTATCCGGCGTGACTGCGAACCCCTCGCAGTACTGTGTCGGAATGCCCGCTGCCCGCGCCATCAGCGTGAGCGCAGCCGCAAAGTCGCTGCAGATGCCGCGTCTGCTTTCAAACAGAAAGTATTCCACGCCCTTTTCTTCGGGAATGAATTCCATGTCGTACACGAACCCGGCTTCACCGAACCACTTTTCCAGCGCCATCGCCTTGTCGTAGTCAGAAGCGATCCCTGCGGTTATCTCGTCCGTCAGTGACCGTATGCTTTCGGGGATATCGTTAGTGTACCCGGCGTAATTTTCCGCCTCTTCCATTTCGGCGCGCATGGCTGAATATTCGCTCGAGGTGATGATATCGCTGTAATACGCGTCTGAAAGCAGCGACTGCATGGAGTTTGTATCCAGGCGCCGCAGGAGTTCCGGGTCAGGGGCGCCGACATGCTGACGGAGTATGTAGCTGCAGTTTACCGGCATGGGGTTTTCGGTGAAGATATCGTCCCGGGGCGTGCGGTAGGTCCTGCCGCATTGTTCGGGCAGGAGCGCGCGGTAGGTCCCCCAGGGGTGTATCACCACGCGGGTGGAGGAATTGTCGCGCACCGCTATCATGGTCGATGCGTCCTCGGTGTAGTACGGGGAGACGCCCTCAAGAAGCTGCTGGTTACGTTCCATCAGCTTGTCGGAATTACTAAGCAGCCTTGCGAAGAATTCCGGGTGATCCACTGCCTGCGCGTTGTATTCCCAGCCGGGATAGCCGGTGTTCATTTCGTCCAGCGCAGTCCAGCCGTTTTCGTCGTAGCTGTCGAACGCCCAGCGTTTCAGGTAGCCGGGGTGTTCAGTCCCCACGGTGAACAGGAGTTCCCCGGACGGATCGTTGCTGCCGGTGTTGATGGAGGATCGGGACGCGAAATTCGTCAGACCCGCGGTGTTGAAGTAGCCGTGATCCTGCGGCACGATGTTGTCCAGCATGTCGGAAACTGGCGCGGAATTCGCCCTTGGCAGCAGCGCGGAGACTACCCCTATAACAGTCGCAGCCACGCAGGAAAGCGCCATTCTGCGCCGCCTGGCTGATTTGCCCTCGAACTGCGCGGAAGCTTCCGCGGGCACTGGCACCGCGAGGTTCTGGCAGGCAAAGATGAAGCACCCTGCCATTATCAGCGTGAAATATACCGGGAGTTCCCTTGACGTGCGGAACGACAGTATCAGCGGAATGAACATCAGCAGCATGAGGAAGCATGGCCGCGGGCTTATCACTGAAAAGTAGCAGCCGATAAATCCCAGCACCAGCGAGAATATCACGACCGCCGCGACCGCGTAGATCAGCTCAAACTGCGCCGAAGCAGTGAACAGGAACGTCATGAAGCTGTCGTCGCCGGTGGAATACGCGCCGGCGGCCGAGCCGGTCCCCCAGGCAGCCAGGAGCAGCGCGAGAAGCGCCAGCGTTGTGACGACGGGCTTTGAGCGTACCTTATAAAATAGAATGAAAATGCCGGTGGTTAGCGCCCCCATAGCCAGCAGGCATGGAACAAACTGGCTGCGGCATATCGTATACATCAGCGAAGCGCATATCGACAGCAGAAAAGACAGTATGGGCAGTGGCGCTGCGCCGTCGTATCTGACCTTTTTCTTGTTTTTCATGTTGCCTTATTTGAAATAGGAATACAGACGGCACATCATCATGCCGTTGTACAGCTTGCGGTTCTTGTCGGCTTTCTGACCGAAAATATCCTCGAATTCCTCGTCGGGGGTAATTACGTAAAGCTGGCTTCCGTCCAGCGGGAGCAGCCTTTCGCCCATGATGCGGTAAAGCTCGCGGGCTTCCTCGGTTTCAAGCATTCGCTCGCCGTAGGGCGGGTTGGTGATAATTTTTATGTTTTCCTCAGGCTTGATGAAATCGCGGATATCGCGTTTTTCTGCAGTCAGTTTCATCAGCGGGGAAGCCTTTTTCGCGTTCGACAGAGTGAGAGAAATGCATTCTCCGTCGATGTCGTAGCCGTACGCGCGGAATTCCGCATCGCGGTTTATGGCGTTGACGGCTTCCTCGCGGGCTGCGCGCCAGGTCTTGTCGGAAACAAATCCAAGGCGCTCTGCTGCAAAGCTGCGGTTAAGTCCCGGGGCGATGTTGAGCGCTTTCAGTCCGGATTCTATCAGCAGCGTCCCAGAGCCGCAGAACGGGTCAACGACAACGTCGCTGCTGCGCACTCTTGCAAGGTCGATAAGCCCTGCCGCGAGGGTTTCCTTGATGGGCGCGGCGTTGCTTTCCCTGCGGTAGCCGCGCTTGTGCAGACCAACTCCGCTGGTGTCCAGCATGAGCGTTACCTCGTCCTTCATGATGGAGAAGCGTATCTGAGCGGTCGCGCCGCTTTCTGGCATGGTCTGCAAACCGTAGGACTTGCAGAGGTTCACCGCCATCGCTTTCTTGATTATCTTCTGGCATGCGGGAATGCTTTTCAGCGTGGAATTCAGCGAGTGCCCGGTGTTCGGGAACGCTTCATGGCGCCCGATGAATTCCGACAGCGGCAGCGCCTTTATTCCCTCAAAAAGCTCGTCGAATGTGCGCGCCCTGAACTGCCCCAGCACAACGCATACTCTCTCGGCGGTGGAAAGGCAGATGTTCGCCTTTGCGCAGAGTTCCGTGCCGCCCGTGAACATAACGCGTCCGTCGGTGACTGTGATGTTCTCGCCGCCGATTTTCCTGACCTCGAACGAGAGGGTCTTTTCTATGCCGAAGTGGCAGGGGGTGATGTATGTGTAATTTGTCATGTTATTTCTCCGGTTCTGCATTTTTGTGTTCTTTATATTATATCAAAAAACCGCTGTAAAGTCAACAAAAACGCTTGATTATTATTGTGCGATACTGTATAATAGCAGAAAGGGAGGGATGATCATGAAAAAGCGCATTTTTTTAGAAGACGACGGCTACACAGAAGTCTCAGAAGATGAGAAGCTTTTTATAGTTGGTATTCTGGTCGCGTCCGTAGTATAAATATATCATCGGCGGCAGGTTTCTGCCGCTGAGTGTTTTTGTGAAATATTCACATATTTTGCAGCTTAAATTCGTTTTGTTTATCCAAATTCAACAGCTTGGACGAAAACTTGTTGCAAAAAATATAAATATAAGCTATAATAGAAGCAGGTATAAACGGTGCGGCGCATAACAGGAAGAAAATGCCTGAGAATATACAGATACAGCCGTCCGTGAAAGGAGAAAATCTAAAATGGCACTTAAACTTGTAGACAAATATCTCAGCAGCTTCGTTGCTGAGCACGAGCTGGACGCTATCGCTCCGGCAGTCAGGACAGCTCATCAGCAGCTGGCAGACAGAAACGGCCCCGGAAACGACTTCCTCGGCTGGCTGGATCTGCCCGTTGACTATGACAAGGAAGAATTCGCACGCATCAAGAAGGCTGCCGCAAAGATAAAGGCTGACAGCCAGGTGCTCATCGTTATCGGCATCGGCGGTTCCTACCTCGGCGCAAGAGCAGTTATCGAGGCTATCAGGTCCTCGCTTTACAACAGCCTGAAAAAGGACACCCCCGAGATCTACTTCATCGGCAACTCCATCAGCCCGACATATCTCAGCGAGGTGGTTTCCCTCGTTGACGGCAAGGACTTTTCCGTAAACATCATCTCCAAGTCCGGTACAACCACCGAGCCGGCTCTGGCTTTCCGCGTATTCCGCGACATGCTGGTAGAGAAGTACGGTGAAGACGGCGCAAAGGGCAGGATTTACGCCACCACCGACAAGGCAAAGGGTACCCTTAAGGAGCTCTCCGACAAGAAGGGCTATGAAACATTCGTAGTTCCGGACGATGTAGGCGGCCGTTACTCCGTCCTCACCGCTGTGGGACTTCTCCCCATCGCATGCGCAGGCTGCGATATCGACGCGCTGATGAAGGGCGCCGCTGACGCACGCTCCGCTTATTCCGACAGCGACCTCAGGAAGAACGACTGCTATAAGTACGCAGCGCTCCGCAATATATTGTACCGCAAGGGCAAGAGCGTTGAGATGCTCATTTCCTACGAGCCCAGCTTTGCAATGATGAACGAGTGGTACAAGCAGCTCTTCGGCGAGAGCGAGGGCAAGGACAACAAGGGTATCTACCCGTCCTCCGCTGTATTCTCCACCGATCTGCACTCCCTGGGTCAGTTCATTCAGGACGGCTCCAGAGTTATGTTCGAGACTGTCATGCAGTTTGCAAAGCCCCAGAAGGAGTTCTTCCTCAAGGACGATCCTACCAACGTTGACGGTCTGAACTTCCTCTCCAACCAGAACATGTCCGTTGTAAACCGCAAGGCATTCGAGGGCACCGTTATCGCTCACACCGAGGGCGGCGTTCCGAATATCGTTCTGGAGGCTCCGGAGCTCAATGAATACGAGCTTGGCTACATCATCTACTTCTTCGAGAAGGCATGCGCTGTCAGCGGTTATCTGCTGGGTGTGAACCCGTTCGACCAGCCCGGCGTTGAAAGCTACAAGAAGAACATGTTCGCGCTGCTCGGCAAGCCCGGCTATGAGGCTCAGAAGGCTGCCCTTGAAGCAAAGCTGGGACTCTAATAACGGCAATTAAGGAAAACGGAGCATACCTGCACGTTCTCCTGGCAATATAAAACAATTCATGGAGGTTTACTATGATCAAGCTTATTACAGGCAAGAAGGGTACAGGCAAGACCAAGATCCTTATCGACGCTATCCACGAGGCAGAGAACAAGTCCAACGGCAACGTTGTTGCTATCCAGAAGGGTTCTGCGCTCAACACAGACATCACCCCCAAGGTACGTCTGGTGAACATCGACGACTATGCAGTTGCAGGCGTTGAGGGCTTCTACGGCTTCGTTTCCGGTATCCTCGCTTCTGACTACGACTGCACCGATATCTTTGTTGACGCTACTCTGAAGATCACTGGCAGAGATTACGACAAGGTCGGCGAGATGTTCGAGAAGCTGGCTAAGGTTTCCGGCGACACCGCTGTTACCTGCACCATTTCCGCAGATAACTCCGAGCTGCCCGAGAGCATGAAGAAGTACATCGTATAATTGACCCGTTATACAGCTGATAACGACCGGGGGTTTTTATGACTCCCGGTCTTTTCAGCGTCAGCGGGACTATGGTTTTGGGTATTTTTCTGCTTTTTCGGCGCGGGTCGGTCCGCGAAAATGTTCTTTTTGCCAAATCACAGAGAAATTTTGAGAAATTCCGCTAAAACACTTGACAAAACGTAATTCGCATGATATAATAATATGCGTGACTGTAAAAGGGTTCATTATACGAGCTCTTAGAAAAAGATCAATTCAAATTAAGGGGGTGCAATAATGGCAGTTCCGAAGAGAAAGGTGTCCCGTGCAAGACGCGACAAGAGACGTTCACAGGTATGGAAGTTATCTGCACCGTCCTTCTCTCGCTGCAAGCAGTGCGGTGAGCTGAAGCTTGCTCACAGAGTATGCGGCAATTGCGGTTATTACAATGATAAGGTCGTTATCGCTAAGGAAGCGTAATTGCCTGCATTGAATGGCTGAACAGATGTTTACGGGAAGTCCCTCCGGTATAGCCGGGGGGATTTTTGCTGTAATAAGGATTTTTAAAGAATATACAGTAAATTCCTTGAAATAGCGCCGGAAATGTGTTATACTATATCTATATAGGCTTTTGAGATAAGGAGAAATTTATGCAGGTAGTAGCAATTGTGGGCAGACCGAATGTCGGCAAGTCCACGCTTTTCAATAAGCTGGTAGGTCAGCGGCTTTCCATCGTGGACGACAAGCCCGGAGTTACCCGCGACCGCATCTACAGCCGCTGCGAGTGGCTGGGGCGCGAATTCATGCTCATCGACACAGGCGGTATCGAGCCCAAGACCGACGACGTTATCCTGGCGCAGATGCGCGAGCAGGCAATGCTGGCAGTAGAGCGCGCGGACGCCATTATTTTCGTGACGGATATCACCACGGGAGTTACCGCGAACGACAGCGACGTGGCTTCCATGCTGATAAAGAGCGGAAAGCCTGTCGTGCTTGCCGTCAACAAGGTGGACGGCATCGGCACGCCTCCCCCGGAGATTTACGAGTTCTATAACCTCGGTCTGGGCGACCCGATCGCGGTTTCCTCCGTGCACGGTCACGGCACCGGCGACCTGCTGGAAGCGGTTTTCGAGAACCTCCCCCCGGAGGAGCCAGACGAGTACGACGCAGACGCCATCAAGGTTGCCGTTATCGGCAAGCCGAATGTCGGCAAGTCCTCTCTGATAAACCAGATATCCGGTGAGGAACGTTCCATCGTTTCCGACATCGCAGGAACCACCCGCGACGCCATCGATACAGAGATACGCCGCGGCGACGACAAGTTCATCTTCATCGACACCGCAGGAATGCGCCGCAAGGCAAAAGTCACCGAGAACATCGAGCATTTCAGCGTGCTGCGCGCGCTCATGGCAG
>HF989522.1:67189-67850 GCA_000432175.1 Eubacterium sp. CAG:786 | reverse complement strand
GAGCAGGACAGCAAGGTCGCCGGCTACGCCCACGACAAGGGTAAGGCGTGCGTTATCGCAGTCAACAAGTGGGACGCCATCGATGACAAGACCGACCGCACCATGGACGACTTCCGCAAGAAGCTGGAGGTTGATTTCTCGTTCATGTCCTATGCGCCGTTCGTGTTCATTTCCGCAAAGACCGGTCAGCGCATAGACAAGCTGTTTGAGCTGATAAAGTACGTCCACGAGCAGCACTGCATGAGAATTTCCACAGGCGTGCTCAACGATATGCTCAACTACGCGACTTCCCGCGTGCAGCCGCCGTCAGACAAGGGCAAGCGCCTGAAGATATACTACATGACGCAGGCTTCCGTGTGCCCTCCGAATTTCGTTATTTTCTGCAACAGCCGCGAGCTGTTCCATTATTCCTATCAGCGTTACCTTGAGAACCAGCTGCGCGAGACGTTCGGGCTGGAGGCTACGCCGATAAAGCTCACTATCCGCGAAAGAGGCGAGTGATGGAGCGCATTCTGTCGGATTTCATACGGCGCCGTTCCGGCATGCTGGTGAAGTGCGTGATTATTTCCGTGATATTCTTCGCTGCGGCGTGGGTGCCGTTTATCTTCTCCGGCGACTGGGCGGAATGGCTGCGCTGGGTGTGGCTCATCGGCGCGGCAGT
>HF989522.1:60690-67032 GCA_000432175.1 Eubacterium sp. CAG:786 | reverse complement strand
TTTATCGACGCATATCCCGCAGCAAAGACCCTGGGCGAACGCTGGTTTTTGCCGGAGCACCTGCTGTTCTACACATATCGGCGCGCGGTGATACTGAGATACGACGCCATAAAGACGATATCGCTGAAAAAGGACGGCGACCTGCTGCTTGAAACGTCTTCCGGTGATTTCACCATGCCGGTGAGGAGCGGGGAAAACGGCGGCATAATCTTTGCTGTTCTCCGCGGGAAAAATCCCGAAATAAAGCAGGGGACCGGGGAGGAAGCTCCCCAAAAAGAAACCGAAAGGACATAACACACAATGATGTGGCTCTGTTATATAATAATGCTCGTCGTACCGTATCTGCTGGGCGGCGTCAACACCTCGATAATCGTGACGAAGCTAAAGACCGGAAATGATATCCGCACCATGGGCAGCGGCAACGCGGGGCTTACAAACACCCTGCGCACGCAGGGCAAGGCTGTCGCGGGGATAGTCCTGCTGGGCGACGTCGCTAAATCCGTGCTGGCTATCTGGGCGGTAAGGCTCGCATTCCTGTACATCGGAGGGGTAGATACCCACGTGCTCGCAAACGGTATGAACTGGGTCGGCTACATGGCTGGCTTCATGGCTGTGGTGGGACATGTGTTCCCGGTGTATTACGGCTTCCGCGGGGGTAAGGGCGTGCTTGCCGCTATCTCTGCGATATTCACGCTGGACTGGCGCACCGGCTGCCTGCTTCTCGGTGTGTTCGTCATTCTCGTCGCTGTTACAAGGTACGTCTCGCTGGGCAGCTGCGTGGCTTCCGCGCTGTATGGCTTCGGCACGCTGATATTCGTGTACTTCATGGACGGCGACCCTGCGGGCATAGTCTGCACATTCATCGCATTCTTTACCGCGGCGCTGGTAATATTCATGCACCGCGGGAATATCCACAGACTCGTCACCCACACCGAAAAGAAGCTGGGCGAGAAGGCAAAGTGAACTTAGGAGGGCGCATGGCTGTACTGTTTGAAACCGAGCGGCTTTCCGTGAGGAGATTTCTGCCGGAGGACTGCAACGATCTGGCAGATATCCTTTCCGACCCGGAAGTGACTTACTTTGAGCCTTATGAAACTTTCACCCGTGAAGCCTGCGTGCAGGAAGCCGTGAAGCTTTCCCACAGCCGGGAATTCTATGCAGTGGTGCTCGGCGATAGTGTCATCGGGAAGATATACTTCTCCGCGAGGGGTCATGGAAGCTATGAGATAGGCTATACATTCAACCGGGCGTATCAGGGAATGGGATATGCGTCTGAGAGCGTGCGCGGCATGATGAAATATGCATTCAGCGTGCTTGGCGTACGTCGCATTTCCGCTGATATAAACGCAAGAAACGTGAAGTCAATCAGCCTTGCCGAACGGCTGGGAATGCGCCGTGAAGCGCTCCACCGGGAATTTCTCCCGCGAAAAGAAAACGAGAACATTTTTGACGATATGTGCGTTTACGCGCTACTGAAAAGCGAATTCGCAGGCTGATCGTCTATATATCTGGAGGTCTGGCATATAATGGCAAAGATAACGATACTGGGCTGCGGCTACGGCACTGCCCTCGGCGTATTATTCACGACCTATGGTCACGAAGTGGTGACATGGACGAAGTTCGAAAACGAAGCGGAATTGCTGCGCACCGAGCGCGAGCACAAGCGGCTGCTCCCCGGGGTGAAGCTGCCGGAAGCGCTTGGAGTCACCACCGACCCCAGGTGCGTGAGCGGCGCGGATATCATTCTGGTGGCGATACCGTCCCCGTTTTTCAGGGAGGCAGTCCAGACGGTGAAGCCTTACGTTGACAGGAGCACCGTTGTCATAAACGTCAGCAAGGGGCTTGAAGCCAGCACCGGATATCGCCTGTCGCAGATAATAAGGGAGGAACTCCCCGACAACCCGGTGGGAGTTATCACAGGACCATGCCATGCGGAGGAAGTCGCGCGTTTAGTCCCCACCACCGAGGTGTGCGCAAGTTACAACGACGGCGTTGCGGACTATATCCAGCGCACGCTTTCCAATGAACGTTACCGTGTTTACACCAACGACGACGTTGCCGGCTGCGAGCTTGGGGGCGTACTGAAAAACCCCATCGCCCTGGGCTGTGGCATCGCCCGTGGAATGGGACTTGGCGACAACACCGTCGCAGCGCTCATGACCCGCGGAATGACCGAGATAACCCGTCTTGGCGTTGAACTTGGCGCGAACTGGAAAACATTCACCGGCATGGCTGGCATAGGCGACCTGATAGTGACCTGCACATCGCTGCATTCGCGTAATTTCCGTGCGGGGAACCTCATCGGAAAGGGAACCCCGGCTGCCGAAGCAGTGGCGCAGGTGGGCACCGTCGAGGGCTACACCAGCAGCAGGATAGCGTACCGTCTGGCGCAGGAGCACGGCATCGATACGCCGATAATCGAGCAGATAGTAAAGATATGCTACGAGGGCAGCGACCCGACCCGGAGCATCGCGGCGCTCATGACAAGAAAAAGCAAGCACGAGCGCGAAGTGTTCTGGATGGACTGACGAGGTAACTATGAACCAGAAGATCCCGGCAACCATAAAGGAGCAGGTACAGAAGCTCAAACAACGCGGCTGCGTCATCGAGGACGAGAAGCACGCCGAGGAAACGCTGAAATACATCAATTACTTCCGGCTGGCAGATTATTTTGCGCCGTTCACGGTGTCAAAGGGGCGCTATGAGGAAGGCACCACGTTTGAAAACGTGCTGCGTGTGTACGAGTCCGACAGGAAGCTGCGCAGCATTCTGCTGGCTTCCTTAGAGGAAACGGAAATTTCCATGCGCGCGGCTGTGTCGAACTACCACGCGCTGAAATACGGCGCGCTGGGGTATCTCAACCCGTCAACGTTTGATTTCAGGCATAATCACCAGCAGTTCATGAACAAGGTGAAGCACCTTATCGAAGTCAACGACGACCGGGAATTTGTCAGGCACTATAACTCCAAGTACTGCGGTGCGTTCCCGCTGTGGGTGTTGATGGAGCTTTTCAGCTTCGGCACGCTGGCGTTCTTCTACAAGGATATGCAGAGCGCGGATAAAAAGGAGATAGCCGACCGTTACTACGGCTGTTCCAGCACGGAACTTGACAACTGGCTGTTCTGCCTGAACGAACTGCGGAATTACTGTGCGCATTACAACAGGCTTTACGGCAACTGCTTCCCGGTGATGCCGAAAACCCCGCGCAATATGGAATTTGAGCTTAAGCCCGACGTTTTCGGGTATATAATCGTGATGAAGCAGCTTGCGCACAACCACAAAAACTGGAACGAGCGCGTAGTTAAGCCCGTCACGAGGCTGATACGCAAGAATTCCGACGTGCTGCGGCTGAACGATCTGGGCTTCCCGCAGGGGTGGGAGGAACTCATCGCCTGGGGCGATGTTGATGAATAACTGCTGACGTGCGTCGGCGCTGCGGCGTTCCGGCGCCGTTTGTTTACCTGAGGAGGTGTGAGCCGTGTCCGATAAATTCCGGCTGATGATGGACAGCAGCGCAAAGACCAGGGACGAGATCCGTCAGGAATTACAGCGCATGATAGAATTAAAGGCTCACCCGGCGCCTGAAATTCCCGCAGAGCCTGAAATTCCCGCAGAGCCTGAAATTCCACCCATGCCAGAGATCCCACCTATGCCGGAAATACCTCCGATCACCGAAATTCCCCCGGCACAGGAACAGCCGCTGGACGACATCACCAACGCCGTCAGGAAAAAGGTGCAGGAACGTATCAACAGCATAGTCCGCGAGGCAATGGAGGACAGCGGGAATTCCTACGGCGAAAGGATACCCCCGCGCGAGCCGAGGGACAATATCGACTACCTTAACGGCGAAAACACGCTCCACCCCGACGAGATAGCCTACCCGCCGTCCGAGCCGGAATACGACGCCGACGGAGAGATACGCGGAAAAATAACCGAAATGCGCAAGCTCAGCCAGCGGTTCTATAACGGCTACATGCTGCGCCAGTGCGCCGAAGAAACACTGGTCAAGCAGGGTGAATACATGAAGGACGTCACCGATGATTTCGGCAGGAACTGCTTCTGCGGTATCGAGCGGCCGGTATACGGCGCGCTTTCCACCGACCAGCTGCGCACCTATTTCACGTGGCGCACCCTTGCCAGAAAAGGCGTTTACAACGAGGTGGACAAGCCTTATGTGATCCTGTATTGCTATGAGCTTCTCAACCGCATCGGGGTGCTTTCAGCGGTGGACGCATACAACAGGCTTTCAGATGTGTGGGAGAACTGTCACGGTTTCTGCCCGGCGCTGGATATGCTCATGCCAAGGTGGCTCAAGGATTTCAGAGCGTACAATCAGGTCGGGGACGACGTGCAGGTGTGCCCGGCTGAGAATACCGGCAACGGCTCTGTCAGCGGCAATGATGAGGATATCCTGGCGCGGAGGTATTCCGGCAAGCTGGAATACCTTATGAAGCGTTCTTCCTATAATCTCAGGGGGAGCATTTTCTATTCCGACAGCAGCGCAAAGATGCTCGAGGGCGCCCTTGAAGCCGTGCTGACGGCGCTGGACGGTTATTTCTCAGAAAAGGGAATAACCATGTTCGAGCTTATCTGCGGAAAACTCCGCAAGGATCACAGCTGGTCGCCATTCCTGGGGGCTTATGTGGACCTTGACCGCATGGACGGCTTCCACGCGCTGAGAATAAGCCAGATGGAGCAGTATTCGCTCAAACGCGGTCAGCCCTGCCTGGAAGTATTCGACCCGGCGCCTTACCGCAATTTCATCGGGTGGGTGCTCAAGGGTACTGAGTCAGTGCTGAGAAAACGCACCGGTTTCAGGTACGGGCTTTCGCTGAATATCACCCCGGTGCTGGAAGATATGATGAACCGCGACAAGCTGTTTTCCGCGGTGAATGCGCCGGAATTTTCCGGGATAGTGCCGAAAGCTGCGGAAAAGTGGTGCGACGAGCACGGAATATTCCCACCGAAAAAGCAGAAGAAGCGCGCTTCCTATAATTATGACGAAGCCCCGGAAGCCGCTGCGCCAGCTTCCCGCGCACCAGTCGAGATAGACGTCAGCAAGCTTGCGAAAATACGGCAGGAAGCCGACGAAACCACCCGCAGACTTATCGTTGACGAGCCGGAAACACTCCCGCAGGAGGACATAACCGAGCGCGTTGATGAAATCATGCAGGACGATTTTGAAGAGCAGACATCGGGATTTGCTGATGATTACTCTGAGTATAATATTGTGTCAGAATTACCTCAGGACAAAACGGAGAAATTTTCGGAACTTGGCGACGGCTGGAAGGAATTCGCGGGGAGCCTCTCCGCAGACGATATCGCGCTGTTGGGCGCATTGCTGAACGGCAGCGCTGATGATTACTGCAGGAGCCGCGGCGTGATGCCGGAAACGCAGTACGACCGTATAAACGCGGCTGCGATGGAATTCACAGGAGATATACTGATAGAAAACGGCGCTGTGATCGAGGATTACGTCAGCGAAACGGAAAAAATCATCACGCTTGCAAAATGAAAGGGACGCCATGATAACAGTAAGAAGAGCGGAAGAAAAGGACACCGACAAAACAATGAAGCTGCTGGGCGAGGTGCTGGAACTCCATGCGAAGCTGCGCCCGGACATTTTCATCTCCGGAAAGACGAAGTATACCCGCGAGGAACTGCACGGGATTTTCACAAATGAGGAAACCCCGGTGTTCGTTGCTGCGGACGACAACGACGAGGTGGCAGGATATGCGTTCTGCGTGATCAGGCAGCCGCCGTTTTCCACCAATATGAAGCCGGTAAAGACTCTGTACATCGACGATCTGTGCGTTGATGAGAACTGCCGCGGTCAGCATGTCGGCACGATACTTTTCGAGCATGTGAAGCAGTTCGCAAAGTCCGTCGGCTGCTATGACGTTACCCTGAATGTCTGGGAGGGCAACAACGCCCGCGAATTCTATGACAAAATGGGAATGTTTGTAAAGGAAACCCAGATGGAAATAATTCTGGATTAAAATACAAAAACCGTCCTGTGGGCGGTTTTTTGTTTGTATGGGAAACATAGCAAGTTCACATAATAGCATTGAAAGAAGATAAATGTGAAACTTGTTGCAGTACATATTCCGGCGCTGTCAAAAAGATAAGCGTGAAACCTGTAGCGGCGTATGTTCCGGCGCTGTCAAAGAGATAAACACGAAACCTGTAGTGGTGCACGAGATTTTCTCGCGCATGTTCGCGCGGCAAAACTTTGCGTATCCCGAACATTGAAAGCAGATAAACACGAAACCTGTAGTGGTGCACGAGATTTTCCGTTTTTGCGGTTGATTTTACGCAAGAAATAAAACCTGAATTAGACAT
>HF989522.1:52289-60572 GCA_000432175.1 Eubacterium sp. CAG:786 | reverse complement strand
GGGCGGTCGAGGAAAATCGGATGTTTAGCCGCGCATGTTCGCGCGGCTAAACGCTGGTGCGCCTGACAGGACTTGAACCTGCACGCCAAAGGCAATAGAACCTAAATCTATCGTGTCTGCCAGTTTCACCACAGGCGCATTTACATCTTTTTAATTATAGCAGAATTTGCGCAAAATGTCAAGGCGTAATTCTTGACTAACAAAACCTTTGTGTGATATACTGTATAGAAACATGCTATGCATATGATATACGCAGGAGGTGCAGTGATGGGTGAGAAAAAACGTGCGCAGTACGGCAGGCTTGCCGGGTGGGTCGGGATAATATGCAATATTCTGCTGAGCGCGGGGAAGTTCGTGGCTGGAAGCCTGTCCGGCAGCGTTTCCATAACCGCAGACGCGCTGAATAACTTTTCGGACGCTTCCTCCAGCCTCATCAGCCTCATCGGATTTCAGCTGTCGGAAAAGCGCCCTGACGCCGAGCACCCCTACGGTCACGCAAGATATGAGTACATTTCAGGGTTCGTGGTCGCTATTCTCGTTATCGTTATCGGCATAGAACTCCTCAAAAGCGGAATAGAACGCATCATTACGCCTCAGCAGGTGGAGTTCACCGTGGTTTCTGTGGTGGTGATGCTGGTTTCTGTCGCGGTCAAGTTCGGAATGATGATATTCGACCGCAGCGTAGGACGGCGCATAGATTCGCAGACGCTCATCGCTGCCGCTGCTGACAGCCGTAACGACTGCATTGTCACCGGCGCGGTGCTTGTGGCTGGCGTGGTTTCGCACTATACAAGCCTGCAGCTGGACGGTATCATGGCTGTGGCAGTCGCGGGGTTCATTCTGTACAGCGGCGCCGGGCTGGTGCGGGACACGATGAACCCGCTGCTCGGAAAGGCGCCTTCCCCGGAGATGGTGAAATCCATTCAGGAGAAGATACTCTCATACCCGGGAGTGCTGGGCACCCACGACCTTATCGTGCACGACTACGGGCATGGCAGAAAATTCGCGACGGTGCATGTCGAGATGGCCGCGGAGGACGACGTTATCAGAAGCCACGAGGTGATAGACAGCATAGAGCGCGATTTTCTGCGCGACGAGGGAATAAACATGCTGATACACTTCGACCCCGTGGTGACTGACAGCTCCGCAGTAGGCGACATCAGGCGTGAACTCAGCCGTATCGTGAAACTCATAGACGCGCGGCTTTCGATACACGACCTGCGGCTGGTGTGCTGCGGGGACTACACAAAGGCGTATTTCGACGTTGTCGCTCCCCGGGAGCTTGGCATGAACGAAGAGGAACTCCGCAGGGAGATATCCAGGTTCGTGTCAGAAAAGTACCCTGAGCTCCGCTGCGTTATCACGTTTGACGACAGCTTTGCCGCCATTCCCCCGGAACAATAAGGGATTGACGGAAACGCCCCGATGTGATAAAATAATAATAATATCACAACAGCGGGGAGGTGGCAGCATAGAGTACTTTTTTCATGCGGATACGACGAAATACCGCCGTCGGCTGAAAGCTATAGTCATTACCATGGTGGTCCCGCTTTTCGGCATATGCGTGTTCTGCGCGGTGAATATACTGCTGAATTTCAGCTCCGGCTCTTCAGGGGAACTGCAGAAGCTGATGGCGGCAGTTATTGCGGGCTGCGTTTTCGTGGGCACTGTCACTATATTCACGGCTGCGTATTTCTGCTATAAAGCGGACAGACGGCATTCCCGGTTCACGTATCTTGACATTCTCCCGGACGGGTTCGTGTTCAGCGTTTATGCGGGGGAATTCCGGGATTATTCTGAGAAAGTGATACTCCGCAGGCTGTATTTCGTGCCTTTTTCCGGGGTGGAGGAAATTTCCCGCGACCAGAAGAATTCACCGTTTTCCATCACGGTGCGCGGGGAAGTACGCTGCTACCTCTGCGAAAGCGACCGCCTTGGCTATCACGTTGACGAGGACGACCACATGCATTTCGACAGCCCGGAACTCGACGAAAAGGGTTTCGAAAAACTAGACGTGCTGCGTATAGACGGCTGGTTCGGGAATACCAGAAAGCTTGAACGGTCGCTGAATTTCTTCCTTGAACAGTACCGCAATGCGCCGGAGAAAAAGCCGTTCAATATCGCGGACTATGTTGCCGTAAAAAGGAAAAAGCGCCCTACCACTTCAAATCCGCTGCTTGAAGCGCCAAGCTACGACAGAAACTGGAAGTAGCGCTGTGCAGGCAGTTGAAAAAATAATACGGCATTATTGCGAATTTAGTAGAAATACCACTTGAAAAAAAGTTATCAGGGTGGTATAATAAACTGTAGATGTGTTTTCGGATATGTATTTGTTATATTTCGAAATTATGGAATAGAAAAAGTGGAGGAAGGCATAATGGCTGCAAAGTATATTTTCGTCACCGGCGGCGTGGTTTCTGGCCTTGGCAAGGGAATAACCGCTGCTTCTCTCGGACGACTGCTTAAAATGAGAGGGTACAAGGTAACTATCCAGAAGTTCGACCCGTATATAAACGTTGACCCGGGCACGATGAGCCCCTATCAGCACGGCGAGGTGTTCGTCACCGACGACGGCGCTGAAACCGACCTCGACCTCGGTCACTACGAGCGTTTCATCGACGAAAATCTTTCCGTCAACAGCAATGTCACCACTGGTAAAATTTACTGGACCGTTCTCAACAAGGAACGCCGCGGTGATTACCTCGGCGGCACCGTTCAGGTTATCCCCCACGTGACAAACGAGATAAAGGACCGCATCTACCGCGTTGCCAACAGCGGCGCTGAGGCTGCAGACGTAGTTATCACCGAGATCGGCGGCACTGTCGGCGATATCGAGTCCACACCGTTCCTCGAGGCTATCCGCCAGGTGAGCAACGACGTGGGACGCGAGAACGTGATGTACATTCACGTTACGCTGCTTCCATTCATCTCCGGCAGCAACGAGCTGAAAACAAAGCCCACGCAGCACAGCGTAAAGGAACTGCTTTCCATCGGTATCCAGCCGAATGTGCTGGTTCTCCGCAGCGACTGCGAGATACCCCAGGATATGATGGATAAGGTAGCAAGCTTCTGCAACGTCCGCAAGGAGGACGTTATCCCGAACCTCACTGCTTCTTCGCTGTACGCTGTTCCGCTTATGCTTGAGGAAGCCGGTCTTGCTCATTCCGCGTGCCATCACCTTGGCCTTGAGGACAGGGAGCCTGACCTCACCGAGTGGAAGAACATGGTCCACATGCAGGAGAATGCAAAGAAGCCGCTGACCATCGGTCTTGTCGGCAAGTACGTTGCGCTTCCTGACGCATATATTTCCGTTATGGAGTCCATCAGACACGCAGGCGCTGCAAACGGCGCTGACGTTCACATAGAGCTTATCAACTCCGAGGAAGTCACCCCGGAAACCTCCGAGAAGCTTCTCGGCAAGGTAGACGGCATCGTTGTACCCGGTGGCTTCGGCGACAGAGGCATCGAGGGTAAGATAGAGGCTGTACGCTACGCAAGAGAGAACAAGAAGCCGTATCTGGGTCTGTGCCTTGGCATGCAGATGGCTGTTATCGAGTTCGCACGTCACGTTGCAGGTCTTGAGGGCGCAAACTCCGCGGAATTCGGTGAGCACAAGTACGACGTCATCGACATCATGCCTGATCAGAAGGGCGTTGATATGGGCGGCACGATGCGCCTTGGTCTGTACCCCTGCAAGCTTGATGAAACTTCCATTTCCCGCGAGCTTTACGGCGAGGGGCTGATCTACGAGCGTCACCGTCACCGTTATGAATTCAACAACGTCTACCGCGAGCAGATGGCTGCAAAGGGTCTTAAGTTCGCCGGACTTTCTCCGGACGGCAAGCTGGTCGAGATCGTTGAGCTGCCCAAGGACGTACACCCGTGGTTCGTGGCTGTACAGTTCCACCCTGAGTTCAAGAGCAGACCCAACAGACCGCACCCGCTGTTCAACGGATTTATCAAGGCTTCTCTTGATCTGAAGAAGTAAGGCTGACGACAAAGGCGCGTATACGCCGTCGGACTTTGGCGCAATATATTATTCATTGAAAATCAATGCCGTCTGCGTAACAACAGACGGCATTTGTGTTCATTATGTAAAATCCACGTAAAGTGGTGAAAGGAACCGGACATGAGCGGAAAATTCTACGACAACCGCGAACTTTCGTGGCTTAAATTTAACGCAAGAGTGCTGGAGGAAGCATTCGACGAGGACACACCGCTGTTCGAGCGGCTGAGATTTGTGCAGATATTCTGCTCCAACCTCGACGAGTTCTTCATGATAAGAGTTGGGAGCCTGCATGACAAGATGCTCTTCGACAGCAAGGATACCGAGAACAAGACCAACATGACTGCCAAGGAGCAGCTTGTCGAGATAGCAAAGCAGGTCAAGAAGCTGCTTCCCGTCAAGGACAAGGCTTACTCTGAGATAATGGCAGGGCTGAAAGACTACGGCATAGAGCACATCGACCCCAACGCCCTTTCCCCGGAGGAGGACGCGTTTTTCCGCGCTTTCTTCGCAAGGGAGATTCAGCCGCTGCTGTTCACCGGCGTTGTCGATAAAAAGCACCCTGTTCCGTTCCTGAAAAACGGTGAGGTGTATGTCGGCGTCACTATCCGCAAGAAGGACGACGCGGGCAAGACCACGTTCGGAATTCTGCCGGCTTCTGAGAACTTCCCGAGGCAGGTTTGGCTGCCGGGTACGGGGAAATTCCTGCTGACTGAGGAACTCATCAGCCACTATGCGGAACTGGTGTTCAAGAATTTCGAGATAGTTTCCCGCTGCATTTTCAGGGTCACCAGGAATGCGGATATCACAATGGACGAGGGACTTTACGACCACGACGTGGATTTCCGCGATATCATGAGCGAGCTTGTCAAGAAGCGCAAGAAGCTGCAGCCGGTGCGCCTTGAATTCCAGGGAACCCCGGACGACAGCATAGTCGCGCTTATCTCGAAAACGCTTAAGGTCAAGGATAATTTTGTGTTCACGCAGACCGCGCCGCTGACTATGGATTTTCTTTCCGCGGTGGAGCGCAGGCTGGAGAAGCAGAGCGAGCTTTTCTTCTCGCAGCTTACCCCGCAGAAGTCCCCGGATATCGACCAGAAGCGCCCGATGATAGAGCAGATAAAGCAGCACGACGTCATGCTGAACTACCCCTATGAGAATATCAGCCAGTTCATTCGCCTGCTGGACGAAGCTGCGGACAACCCCGACGTGGTTTCCATCAAGATAACGCTTTACCGCGTTGCGAGGGACAGCAAGATAATCAGCGCGCTCACCCGCGCCGCCGAGAACGGCAAGGACGTGCTGGCTCTGGTGGAACTCCGCGCACGCTTCGACGAGGAGAACAACATCGGCTGGTCCAAGCGCCTGGAGGAAGCCGGAGTGACCGTTATCTACGGCCTGGAGGAACTCAAGGTGCACTCCAAGCTGCTGCTTATCACGCTGCGCGACGGCAGCGATGTAAGCTACATCACGCAGGTCGGCACCGGAAACTACAATGAGCGCACTTCCAGGCTTTACACCGACCTCACGCTGATGACCGCCGACAGGGATTTCGGCTCGGACGCTTCGGTGGTGTTCAACGCGCTTGCCGTCGGCAATACCGTGGAAAGCACCAACAAGCTGCTGGTCGCTCCCAAAGGGCTGAAAAGCCGCATAGTGGAACTCATCGACAACGAGATAACCTACAAGAATAACGGCTATATCGGCATCAAGATGAATTCCCTCACGGATAAGGACATCATCGAGAAGCTTGCGGAAGCCAGCCGCGCCGGCGTTAAGATAGAGCTTGTAGTCCGCGGAATATGCTGCCTTATTGCGGGAGTGCCCGGGGACACCGAGAATATCCGTGTTATTTCCATCGTGGGACGTTTTCTGGAGCACAGCAGGATATATATTTTCGGGCAGGGCGAGCGCAGAAGAGTGTACATTTCCAGCGCGGACTTCATGACCCGCAACACCGAGCGCCGTGTGGAAGTCGCAGCACCGCTTCTGGACAAGAAGCTTGCGGACAGGGCGGTGGAGATATTCAACACCTGCCTGCACGACAATGTGAAGGCGCGTGAGCAGGACAGCGAGGGTAACTACCACCGCGTTGAGCGCGCCGAGGGAGAAGCTCCGCTGAATTCGCAGATATACTTCTATGAGCAGGCGTACAAGGCAGCCGAGGAAGCCGCTAAGCGCGAGGAGGAAAACCACAGTCAGCAGCACGAGGAAGCCGAAGCCGCACGCCGTGAAGCCGAAACCGCGCTCTCCCCTAATTACGTCCAGCCGCTGCCGCCGGTGCAGCCCGCTTACGAGCCGCGCGTGACTCACCGCGTCAAGATACGCAGGGTAAGAAGATAAGATCCCCCTATAAACAAAATCCCCCACCGTCATCACAACGGTGGGGGTTCGTGTTTTCGGGGAATTACTTGATCTCAGCGGGCTTGTCGTCCTTGCCCTTTTTCTTTTTTCTGGGAGCCGCAGTTTCAGCGGGGATCTCGTGAACGGTGTTGTTCTTTGCAACAGCGGACTTCAGAATGCGTATCTTGGTGCGGTCGCTGCCTGTTTCGATGAGGATAGTGTCCTCCTTGACGGAAAGAACTCTGCCGATGATGCCGCCGTTTGTGATGATCTCATCAGCTACCTGGATATTCTCCAGCATGCTCTGCATTTCCTTGGTGCGCTTCTTCTCCGGACGGATAATGAAGAAGTAGAAGAATACCACGATGAGCGCCAGCGGAATGAGCATGGTGAGCATGCTTGCCGCATTAGCGGTACCGGTCGTTTCAGCTGCGCTGGATATCATTGTAAGTGCTGTCATTAGTTGTCCTCCAATATTAACTAGCCCGGTGGGCATTTTTTACTGTACCTTTCTATTATAGCCTAAAACGGCTCATAAATCAAGTAGGTGTGCGAAATTTTCACCGATTATTCAGAATACACGGTGATATCCGCGTCCGCGAATGCTTTCTTTACCTGGTCAAGCGCACTCGATGAGAAGCTTGAAGCGGTCAGCCGTACCGCGATATCCTGCCCGGAATACATCGCAGACAGTCTGCCGATGAACGCGCGGGCTTCGTTGTAGCCTGCCTTTTCGCCGGGCGCGTAATCCACGAGCAGCGTCACTGTTTTCAACTTGGTCTTGTCGCTCACGGGCTCTGCGGAAGTCAGCGCGACGCTGTCGGAAAGCAGTTCCTCGTCGGAAACTTCAAGCAGCACGCTGGAGTTTCCGGACTTCGCAGCGGAAACGCACGCGTCGGCGACGTTCCAGAGCGCATTCAGACGGGCGCTGTCGTCGGCGATCGCGAGGTCGCGCAGGAAGTTGGTGTAATCCTGGTTGTTGAACGCAGGGCAGCGTGTATTCGCGAGGATTATGCTGCTGAAACCTGCCTGCGATATCTCTCCGGTTATCGCTGCAAGGTACTTCGCGGTGACTGCATTGAACGGGTCGAGCCAGGACTTTCCACCGCGGTCAACGTAATAATCGTGCCAGATGCCGCCGTCGGTTATCATGTAGCAGATGTTCTTGCCGGCGTAGGTCTGCGTGGTGCGGTCGAGAAGCGTATTTATCCGCGCACGGGGAGTAAATCCGGCTGCGGTTATCAGGTCTGCTATCTGTTTTGCGGTCAGGGTGCCGGTTATCTGTTCCTCGGGGACGTCCTTGACGGAGGTCTTGTAGAGGAAGTTTCCGGTTTCATCCTTCAGGGTGACTGCTATGTCGGTGTAGCCACCGTTCTTTGCGGCAGCCAGCGCGCTGTTGAGCGCGTCGGAGCTGAGCACTGCGGTTTCCGGAAGAATGAACGCGTTCACCGTCTTGTTCTCGGTCTGCTCTTCTCTTGTGGGCTCTGTGGTTTCCGTGCTGGTCTGCGACGTTTCAGCGGAAGCACCCGAGGTTTCGGCAGAAGCCGGGGGAGTCCATGCGGATATTGGCTCAGAGTTGGTGTTCTTGCCGTTGAAATATTCCATGAGCGGCTTGCCGACGCCGTATCCCACGACAACAAGTGCAGCGACTATCACCACCATGATGATGACGGTGAGAACTTTCCTGCCGGTGCTCTTTTTCCGCTGATAAAGGCTGTATTTGTGGTGTTTTATCTTGATCTTCTTTTTCTTCATGATCTTCTCCGTTCATATATATTAAGGAAACTCTGATAAAACAGAAATCAGAAATCGGCAGTGTAACCTGCTAGTGCGTAGAACGCCAGCGATACCACTCCGATATAAACCAGCATGATGGGGTATCCGCGGAACACTCTCGGTATCTTGTCGCTGTCGAGCTTTTCCCGCGCGACATT
>HF989522.1:50383-52261 GCA_000432175.1 Eubacterium sp. CAG:786 | reverse complement strand
CAGCAGGAAGCATGCCAGGAAGAACCCGATACCCGTGCCGAACCCGTATCCGATGTACGACGGCAGGTCGCTGCCATAGTTCGAATTAAGGAACAGCGCTCCGATAACAGTGCAGTTGAATATAGCCAGGTGAACGTATTTGCGCATGCGCCGGAATATCTTCGGGAACACCTTCCAGAAGAAAAACAGCGCCAGGACGTAAAGCGCGCCGATTATCGCGGCGTATATCAGCGGCATGAAAAGCCAGCCGAACTGGGTGTTCAACAATGCGCTGTCAACAAAGAAAGAGATGATGCTTGCGATGGTGGTCATCGCGGTGATACCGAGGGTGAAGCCGATGACCGTGCTGTTCTTGCGGGAGGCGTATATCACAACGTTGCTGCCGAATGCGCGGTCGAATATGGCGTTCTGCACGAATACGGAAACCATTGCAACGGAGACTATTCTTGCGAGTACTTCCATCATTCAGCCCCCTTCCGGATAATGCCTGCGTTTTCGCTGCGACGACGGTGGTTGGTTATCGCGCGGCAGACCGCTGCGAGAATTCCCACCAGGAAAAAGCCGAAGAACGTCGTCTTTGCCGCGGGCATAGGCGCGTCGCACACCCTGAAGCCGAAAAGCTGCCCGAATGCCAGAAATTCACGGATAATTCCCACCACGAAAGCTGCGAGGGCATATCCGACGACATAAACGAATGCATCTATCGCCATTTCACCATAGGGCATGAGGTAGAAGCGGCTCTCAGTCTTTGCAAGCAGCAGTGAATTCACCACAAGTATCTCGATATACATTGAGACCTGCGAAGCCGTTTCAGGGAACCACGCATTCATCAGCAGCGCCGTGGGAATATACATCACCGCAGCCACGCCGACATATGCGAGAATTCTCACGGTGTAGACTATCCTGCGCGGAATGAACCGGCATATGAGTATCGATGTGTAGGATATCAGCAGAAAGCTGAGGGTCAGTATCAGCGCGCGCTCAAAGGTCGTGGCTGCGACGATTATCTGCGCGGTGACAAGTCCGCTCATCAGCACGATATTCTGACGGAAAAGCCCGTCACGGCTGACTTTTGGGAGGTTTTTCTTATCCATTGCCGTCCTCCTTGTCTGCGCTGGTTTCCTCTTCGTCGGTTATGGGGGAAGCTATCGGCTTCCTGCGCTTGTGGCCCTTTACCTTTCCGTCGATGGGGGGCGTGTTGTAGCGGTACTTTTTCGGCAGCTCTATTTCCTGCGTGTCGGTCAGCTTTATGCCGCCCTGCTGTGCGCGGTTTTTGTTGCCTTCAAAGGAACTGATGTAGTTGCGCTTCCACCAGAGCACGTTTTCAATTATCGTGTCGAAGCAGCAGGAAAGCGCGTTCGTGATGAGCAGCGCGAACACAAAGCACATCTCGACCTTGCCGAAATACCGGAACATCATCACGGTGTAACCCAGCACCACGCCGTATATAACGCGTGCCGCGCGGCGCTTCGGCAGCAGATACGGTTCTGCTGCGAGAAATATTATACCAAAAAGCAGCGAGCCTGTGGAAAGCTCATAGAACACCGACATCAGCGGGTCCACGTCTATGCGCGGGTACACCGCAGCGATAGCGGAAACAGTCGCGAGGCAGGATATCATAGCGGTGAAGCTGGTGCTGTGCTTTATCAGCATGCAAATCCCCACCACGAGAATGACGAGTATATTCACCGTGCCGATGGCACCGGGTACGTTGCCAAGGAGTATATCCAGCACGGACTGCGTGGGCACTGTGCCCAGCTTCATCGAGTATTCAACGGAACGCGCCAGGGTACCGGTGTATTCCGAGAACATCGGGTAGACTTCGCCTGCCTTGGGGTAGTACAGCATCTCTCCCGGCCAGCATATCACCAGGAATGC
>HF989522.1:35852-50361 GCA_000432175.1 Eubacterium sp. CAG:786 | reverse complement strand
TGCCACGGCGATAGCGGGAGGGGAGAAAACGAGATTTTCATTTCCGCCAAAGATATGCTTGCCAAGTACAATGCAGATAACGGAGGCTGCGCCTGCTATCACATGCGGGATCCCCGCAGGCATGAGCATCGCGCAGGAAAGTCCCCAGAACCACACTGCGGGGTCCTTGATGTCGTATTTCACCCTGCGTATCCTGCAGCACACCCAGTCGGTGAACATGCAGCAGATAACGCAGACGGCGCACACCATCAGCGGCCGGAAGCCTCCCCGGAAAACCGCGGGGATAAGCAGAGCCGCCATGAATACAAATCGCTCAAGATAGAGCTTGCGCGGGTCGCGCTGGGTTATCGGGGTTATCATTCGGCTCCTTTCTGCGACGCTTTCAGGGCTGCGTTCGCCTGAGCCATGTTTTCTGCCTTGAAAAGTCCGGTGCCAGCCACGAGGACATTCGCGCCGGCTTCCTTGACGAGCGGAGCGGTCTTGCCGTTTATGCCGCCGTCAACTTCGATGTCGAGCGCTTCGCCGGCATGTGCGCGCAGCACCTTTATTTTTTCCAGCGTTTCAGGAATGAACGCCTGCCCGCCGTATCCCGGCTCCACGGTCATGACGAGGACCATGTCGCACAGCGGGAGCAGGGGGTAGACTTCCCCGACGGGGGTGCCGGGCTTCACTGCCAGCGCGGACTTTACCCCGCAGGAGCGTATCAGCTCCAGGGTCTCTTTCGCATTGCTGCGGCTCTCTGTGTGGAAGCTTATCAGGTCCGCGCCGGCTTCTGCGAAGAACTTTATCTGGCTCATCGGGTCGTTCACCATCAGGTGCACGTCCAGGAACATGTCCGTCGCCCTGCGGACGCATTTCAGCACCGGGCTGCCGTAGGTTATCTGCTCCACGAAAGCGCCGTCCATCACGTCAAAGTGTATCCAGTCAACGCCCGCGTCCCTGCAGCGTGAAAGCTCCCCGGAGATATTGGAGAGGTCGCATGCGAGAAGCGAGGCTGAGGTCTTTATCATATCATCATTTCCTTATCGTTATTATACAGTATTTTACAGGCGTAGTATGCCCATACACATATATTCTATAATAAATATGTTTTTTCGTCAATAAGCTGGGCTGATTTTTTTCATATTTTTCAGGGAAAGCGTGAAAATTTCCGAAATACGCGCTTTTTGCGGGGAGATATTTGTCTATTTTTCTCCGGGTCGGCTCTTGAAAAAAAGGCGTTTTGGTGGTATAATAATAACAATATATTTACGGCAGCCTGTTGCCGGGAACCGAAAGCCCATGATACGTCAGTATTCAGCGGCTTTTTCCTTTATAGAGGAGAGTTCCAAAATCAAGAAACAGACGTGGGTATACCCATGCGGCGCTGCACCGTGCGGCGCGCGATTGGAGAAAGTGAGGATCTACAAATGCTGAACTGCAACTACAACGAGAAATTTGTCAAGGAAGGGCTTACCTTTGACGATGTGCTCCTTATCCCGGCAAAGAGCGATGTTACGCCGAACATGATCGACCTCAGGACTAACCTGACCAAGAACATCACCCTTAACACCCCGATAATGACTTCCGCTATGGATACAGTTACAGAGAGCCGTATGGCGATCGCTATCGCGCGTGAAGGCGGTATCGGTATTATCCACAAGAACATGTCCATCGAGCAGCAGGTCGATGAAGTCGATAAGGTAAAGCGCTCCGAGAACGGCGTTATCGTAAATCCGTTCTTCCTTTCACCGAACGACAGCGTTTTCGACGCTGACGCTCTCATGGGCAAGTACAAGATCTCCGGCGTTCCGGTAGTTGAAAACGGCAAGCTCGTGGGTATCCTCACTAACCGTGACCTCCGCTTCATAACCGACTACAACCAGAAGATCGGCGAAGTAATGACCAAGGAGAACCTTGTTACAGCCCCCGTCGGCACAACTCTCCAGCAGGCTCAGGAAATACTCAGAAAGCACAAGATCGAGAAGCTCCCTCTCGTCGATGAGAACGGCTTCCTCAAGGGTCTTATCACAATAAAGGATATCGAGAAGAGCGTACAGTATCCGAACACCGCGCGCGACGCAGGCGGCAGACTTCTCTGCGGCGCCGCTATCGGTATCACCCCCGACGTCCTCGACAGAGCCGGCGCACTGCTCAAGGCTCAGGCTGACGTACTGGTGCTCGACTCCGCGCACGGCCACAGCAAGAACATAATGACTACCCTGGACAAGATCAAGAACGCATTCCCGAATGCGGTTATAATCGCAGGCAACGTAGCCACCGGCGCAGCAGCAGAGGATCTCATCAAGGCAGGCGCCGACGCTGTAAAGGTAGGTATCGGTCCTGGCTCCATCTGCACCACGCGTATCGTTGCAGGCATCGGCGTTCCGCAGATCACCGCGGTTTACGACTGCGCGTGCGCAGCTGCCAAGTACGGCGTTCCGGTCATCGCGGACGGTGGTATCAAGTTCTCCGGCGATATCGTCAAGGCTCTTGCGGCAGGCGCTAACTGCGTAATGCTCGGTTCTCTGCTCGCAGGCTGCGAGGAGGCTCCCGGCGACGTTGAAATTTACCAGGGCAGAAGCTTCAAGGTATACAGAGGCATGGGAAGCCTTGCAGCAATGAAGAAGGGCTCCGCTGACCGCTACTTCCAGGATAAGAGCAAGAAGCTCGTTCCCGAGGGCGTCGAGGGTCGCGTACCTTACAAGGGATCCGTTGCCGATACTATCTTCCAGCTGGTGGGTGGTATACGTTCCGGTATGGGTTACTGCGGCTGCCCGACTATCGGCGAACTGCAGGAGCGTGCAGAATTCGTACGCATCACCGGCGCTGGTCTGAGAGAGTCCCACCCGCACGATATCCAGATCACCAAGGAAGCTCCGAACTACTCCACCGGTTTCTGATAACTTTATACATCAGGCGCAAAAGGGCGCACCGCTGTATGGCTGTGCGCCCTTTTGCGCTAAAATTCACAAAAAATCTTTCCCTGCTACTTGAAATATTCCGCGAGATATGATATACTAATAATGATAACAGGCGCTGACCTGTAATACTACACGAAAGAGGTGTTTAGTTTGAAGCACATCACTACTATCAACAAGGCTAACCTGAAGGCTTCCGCTGTAAAGGGCGGCTGTGGCAAGTGCCAGAGCTCCTGCCAGTCTGCTTGCAAGACTTCCTGCACAGTTGCTAACCAGAAATGCGAGTCTGAAAAGTAATATCCACTTGATATTACACACGATGGGCGGAACTGTTCCGCCCAGTTTTTTTGAGAACAATAACATGACATATAGAAAGGCGAAATTCCGATGATACACAAGTTCAAACAGCTCGGCTACAACATAGTGCTGGACGTAAACAGCGGTGCGGTGCACCTCCCCGACGACTGCGCATACGACATGCTGGACTACGTTGACGCGCCCATGTCCGAGACCATGCCCGCTGACCTCCCCGCGAAACTCAGCAGGTATTCTGAGAACGAAGTCTGTGAGGCGTATGCGGAGCTCTATCAGCTGTACAAGGACGGCGCGCTCTTCGCAGATGACGACTATGAGAAGTACAGCAACACAATGGTCAAGTCACCGGTGAAGTCCATGTGCCTGAACGTTTCACACGACTGCAACCTCCGCTGCGAATACTGCTTTGCACAGCAGGGTGATTTCGGCGGCGAGCGCTGCATAATGACCCCCGAGACCGGCAAGAAAGCCATCGACTTTCTTATCGAGCGTTCTGCAAACCGCGAGCAGCTTGAGCTTGACTTCTTCGGTGGAGAGCCTCTCATGGCGTGGGATACCGTAGTGCAGACCGTGGAATACGCGCGTTCCATAGAGAAAAAGTACGGCAAGCACTTCCGCTTCACGATAACCACTAACGGAATTCTGCTGGACGATGAGAAGATAGCGTACATCAACAAGGAAATGAGCAACTGCGTGCTTTCCCTTGACGGCAGGCGTGAAGTCACCGACCGTATACGCAAGACCATAAACGGCAAGAGCTGCTTTGACATCATCGTTCCGAAGTTCCAGAAGCTGGTGCAGAGCCGCGGCACAAAGGATTATTATGTCCGCGCGACATTCACCAAGTACAACCTGGATTTCACCGACGACATTCTTGCAATGCGCGACCTCGGGTTCGTTCAGCTTTCGGCTGAGCCGGTGGTCACCGACCCCACAATGCCCTATGCGCTTAACGAGGAGGATCTCCCCCGCGTTTTCTCTGAGTACGACAAGCTGTGCGACGTTATGGCAAACCGCACAAAGGACAAGTTCAACTTCTTCCACTTCATGGTGGACCTCAACGCAGGTCCCTGCGCTATCAAGCGCCTGCGCGGCTGCGGCTGCGGCAACGACTATGTGGCGGTCGAGCCGCACGGCGACATTTACCCCTGCCACCAGTTCGTTGGTATAGAGCAGTGGAAAATGGGCAACCTTTATGATGGCACATTCAACGATGATATAAAGACATACTTCTCCAAGGTGCACGTTTACAGCAAGGAAGGCTGCCGCAACTGCTGGGCTAAGTTCTTCTGCTCCGGCGGCTGCAACGCTAACAGCTTCATCTACGAGGGCGACGTTAAGAAGCCCTACAAGATCGCCTGCGAGATGCAGAAAAAGCGCCTGGAATGCGCTATCGCACTCGCTGCGGACCGTGCAGTGAAGGGTCAGGAGGCTCCAGCCATGAGCGAAGCCCCCGCAAGCATGGGCTGACACAGTGTGTTGATTTGTTATTCAGCGTGATTTAATTGTTTGTTCAAATTTGTTTCACCTAATCTACACAATGGATTGGTATACTTTAATCACAACAAAGAGAAACGGCGACCGGGCAGATACCGATGACCGGTACGAAAGGACGAATGATTATGTTTGACTACAACAATGGCAGTAACGGCATGAATGATCATGATAATACGCAGTTCCAGGGCAATTTCACAACTGAACCCCAGTCACCCAAGAAGCCGAAGAAGCATAACACCGGTAAGGTGATCGCTCTTATCGCGGCTGTTGCAGTCCTCTGCGGAGGCGCTGGCTTTGGCGGCGTTTATGCGGCTAACAAGGCTGTAAGCATGATTTCCGGTGGAGATCAGACCGATAGCATGGTTTCTTCCGACAGCAATACTACTTCCGGCAGCGCCGACAACAATGACAGCGCGGCTGACAGCAGTCTTTCAAGCGACGCTCAGGCAGTGCTTGACTCGCTGCAGTCCGGCGCAAGCCATGTGGTTTCCGGCAATGTTGAATACAACAGCGACGGCACCTTCACTTATACAAGAGATCTTGTAAAGGCAGTCAAGGACAGCATCGTATACATTGAGGTCTATGTCACCTACCGCGGGCAGGAAACCCTTTATGGCGCAGGCAGCGGCATCGTGATCTCTTCCGACGGCTATATAATCACAAACGCGCATGTGGCTGAGAACGACACCTATCCCGTTTCCAAGCTGACGGTAAAGGTCAACACCACCGACCCGACAACAGGCGACAGCGTTTCCACAAGCTATGACGCTGAACTGGTAGGCTCCGATACCGACACCGACCTTGCAGTGCTCAAGATAGATGCCACCGACCTCACTGCTGCAAAGCTTGGCGACTCCGATGAACTGAGCCTCGGCGATGATGTCGTTGTAATAGGCAACCCGCTGGGACTTGAAACTTCCGTTGCCAAGGGCGTTGTTTCCGGTCTTAACCGTCAGGTTTACGACGACAACAGCGTTTCGGCTATCCAGACTGATACCGCGATCAACAGCGGTAACTCCGGCGGCGGTATGTTCAACATGTACGGCGAGGTAGTCGGCATAGTCAACATGAAGCTCATCAACGACAACGCCGAGAACCTGGGCTTTGCCATCACGATCAACGACGCCAAGACCGTTATAAGCGACCTTATCTCCAAGGGATATGTCACCGGCCGTCCGATACTCGGCATCACGTGCCTGCAGGTCAGCGATTATCTCGGCGCTATCCAGGGCATGACCCCCGGTCTGCTGGTAACTAACATCGACAGCAACCTTGCGATCGGCAAGAGCGAACTTGTCGTCGGCGATACCATCACCGCTATAAACGGCACACAGGTACGTTCCGTTGACGAGGTTTCCGACGTTATCAAGGATATGAAGCCCGGCGACACCGTAACAGTCACTGTTTCGAGAACAGACAGCCGCGGCCGTGAGAAATCCGTTGATATCGATGTCGAGCTTTCTGAATACAGCGGTAACTGAGTTTCGCACGCAAGTGTAATAATATTCAAGCATAATCAAAATTTGACGGCGTTATAACGTTTTCTGATACCGTTCCGGTGATGTTTCCGGAACGGTATTTCTTTTTTAAATGCGAGATAATAGACACAATTTTGGCTTAGTCGATTATTTTGCGGGCAATACCCAGACATTACTAGAAGATTTGTCTAAATTAATCAAATTCAATAGGTTACAATTGTTATATTTCACGGTAATGCCGCTGAAACCTTGAAATTTCGGCGAAATAATAGTATAATGATAGATGGTGTAAAATAGCTAATGGTGCAAAGCGCCGCGTATATGAAAGGGGTAACTAAAAGAATGAACTCTCCGTTTACTAAGGAGGAGCTGAGAAGACAGCTCGACGGCATACTCGAATTCGACTTCAGAACTGACGCACAGAATGCGACCATCACACAGGTTTATCGTGCGCTTTCCTCTATCGTTGTCAACTACTTAAAGGAAAAGCGCCACGACTTCATGCGTGACTGCAACTCCAAGGGCAGAAAGCAGGTTTATTACCTTTCCATGGAGTTCCTGATGGGTCGTTCTCTCAAGACTTCGCTGTACAACCTCGGCATGCAGGACGCCGCTGCTGAATGCCTCAAGGATATGGGCATCAAGATAGACAGCGTTTACGACGAGGAGCCGGACGCCGGTCTTGGCAACGGTGGTCTGGGCAGACTGGCTGCATGCTACATGGACGGCCTTGCTACCTGCGATTACCCCGCGACAGGTTATTCTATCCGTTATGAGTATGGTATCTTCAAGCAGAAGATCGTTGACGGCTGGCAGACCGAGCTTCCTGATAACTGGCTCCCCGGCGGCGGCGCATGGCTGGTTCCGGTTCCCGACCAGGCTATCGAGGTACACTTCGACGGTCAGATCAACGAGTACTGGGAGGATAACTACCACCACCTCGAGCATGTGAACTATACCACAGTAAACGCTGTGCCTTATGATATGTATGTTTCCGGCTACGACAGCAAGGGCGTTTCCAAGCTGCGTCTGTGGAGCGCTGAGAGCATGTCCTTCGATATGGGCAGCTTCAACACCGGCGACTATGCAAAGGCTATGGGCGCAAACAACATCGCTCACGCTATTTCCAAGGTGCTCTATCCTAATGATAACCACCTCGAGGGCAAGGCGCTCCGTCTGCGTCAGCAGTACTTCATGTGCGCTGCTTCCGTTGGCGATATCGTTATGCGCCACATGAACGTATACGGCACACTGGAGAACTTCCACGAGAAGGTTGCTATCCACATCAACGATACTCACCCCACCCTCGCTATCCCGGAGCTGATGAGAATACTCCTGGACGAGTGCGGCTACGGCTGGGAGCAGGCTTGGCACATCGTTACCAACACCTTCGCCTACACCAACCACACCGTTATGGCTGAGGCGCTCGAGAAGTGGGACCAGAGCCTTGTTGAGAAGATCCTGCCGAGAATTTACTCCATCATCTGCGAGATCAACCGCCGCTACTGCGAGGACCTGTTCAACAGGACCCAGGACAGCGACAGAGTTTCCAAGATGTCCATTATCCAGGGCGGCAAGATACACATGGCTTACCTCTGCTGCGCCGCTTCCCACAGCGTGAACGGCGTTTCCAAGCTGCACAGCCAGATCATCAAGGACGACGTATTCAGACTTCAGTACCTTGACAGACCCTCCCAGTTCAAGAACGTTACAAACGGTATCGCTTACAGAAGATGGCTGCTCCAGAGCAACCAGGGTCTGACGGACCTGCTCTCCCAGTGCATCGGCGAGGGCTTCAAGAAGGACGCTGCAGAGCTCATCAAGTTCCAGGTATTCGCTAACGACAAGAACGTTCTCGAACAGCTCGGCAAGATCAAGAAGCAGAACAAGCAGTCATTCGCTGAGTATGTTGAAAAGACCACCGGCACAAAGCTCAACCTTGATTCCATCTTCGACGTTCAGGTAAAGCGCCTGCACGAATACAAGCGCCAGCAGCTGAATGCAATGAACATCATTGCCGACTATAACTACCTGCTCCAGAATCCGGACGCTGACTTCGTTCCTAAGACATACATCTTCGCCTCCAAGGCTGCCCCCGGCTACTATATCGCAAAGCAGATCATCAAGATGATCTGGTGCATCGGCGAGGAGATCAAGCACAACCCGAAGATCCGCGAGAAGCTTTCCGTTGTGTTCCTTGAGGACTACCGCGTAACTCTGTCCGAGATACTCATGCCCGCAGCCGAGGTTTCCGAGCAGATCTCCCTGGCTGGTACTGAGGCTTCCGGTACCGGTAACATGAAGCTTATGCTCAACGGTGCCCTGACCCTTGGCACTTACGACGGCGCTAACGTTGAGATACACGAGGCTGTTGGCACCGACAACATCTTCATCTTCGGTATGAGAACTCCCGAAGTAAACGAGCTGCGCATGAAGGGCTACCGCCCCGAGGATTACATCAATAACAGCCAGGTTATCCGCGATGTAATGCAGCGTATGTACAACGGCATCAACGGCGCTACCTTCGAGGAAGTTGCAAACTCCATCAGGAACAAGGATTTCTACATGGCACTTGCAGACTTCGACAGCTACAGAGGCACTCAGCACTACATCAGCGAGGTTTACAGAAACCAGCCTGAGTGGAACAAGAAGTCCCTGTTCAACATCGCAGGCGCAGGCAGATTCTCTGCTGACCGTGCAGTTACAGATTACGCAAGAGATATCTGGAATCTCAAGTGATACGTTTGATGATAAAGGCATATTGCCTTTATCGTCAGTCCGTTTCAGGAATATCAAAGGCGGCATGCCGCGGCTTTTCGGCTGTGGCAAACCGCCTTTTTCCGTATTTTGTACAAGGAGAAATTCATGGGAAAACCGATTTTTGACTGCTTCGACAACAGCTACAAGCATCCGTTTGGCGCGCTGCGCAAGGGACAGCCGAGCATATACAACCTGCGCTTCCCGAAAAGCATGGCTGTGACTGACCTCACTCTTGTCATGTTCCGTCCGGGGTACAAGGAGCGCTTCATCGAACTGATACTGCAGGACGAGAGCGGTGACGACAACATCTATTCCTGCTGCTTCACACCGAACAACGTGGGACTCCACCACTACTATTTCACCTGCATTCTCGACGGCAGACGCCGCTACATCAAGCGCCGCGGGGCTTCCGAGGGCGTATTTGAGGGCGAGGAGCTTTTCCAGCTCACTGTTTTTGACGAGAATTTATATACCCCGCTGTTCATTCGCGGTGGTATTATGTACCAGATATTCCCCGACCGTTTCTACAAGAGCGGGGCAGAGCACGAGGGAGTTCCCTCTGACAGAATTATCCGCGACGACTGGAACGCTACACCGTACTACAAGCCTGATGAAAAGGGAATAGTGCGCAACAACGATTACTTCGGCGGCGACCTGCGCGGAATTATCGAGAAACTGCCCTACATCAAGAGCCTCGGCACCACCGTGCTGTATCTCAACCCGATTTTCGAGGCCCACGAGAACCACCGCTACAACACCGCGAATTACGAAAAGATAGACCCGATGCTGGGCACCGAGGAAGATTTCAAGGAGCTGTGCGAAAAGGCAAAGGAAATGGGCATCAGCGTTATTCTGGACGGTGTTTTCTCGCATACCGGCGCGGATTCAATCTACTTCAACAAGTTCGGCAGATACGGCGACCGCACCGGCGCATATCGCGACAGGAACAGCCCGTATTACCCGTGGTACAGCTTCACGGGCTACCCTGACAAGTACGAAAGCTGGTGGGGAATAACCACCCTGCCCAACGTAAATGAGAACAACCCTGATTACACCAACTACATCTGCGGCGAGGGCGGAATTCTGCAGAAGTGGATAAAGCTCGGCGCGCAGGGCTGGCGACTTGACGTTGCAGACGAACTCCCGGACGAATTCCTTGACAACATCAACAAGGCGGTCAAGGGCATGGGCGGCGACAAGATAGTTTACGGCGAGGTATGGGAGGACGCTTCCAACAAGGAAAGCTACGGAGTGCGCAGGCGTTACCTCATCGGCGGTCAGCTGGACAGCGTAATGAACTACCCGTTCAAGGAAGCTATCCTGAACTACATAAAGTACGCGGACGCAAAGGTGTTCACCGACAGCATTATGACGATCCTGGATCACTACCCCAAGCCCGCGATCGACATGCTGATGAACTTCCTTTCCACCCACGACACCGAGCGCGCTCTCACGCGGCTTGCCGGTGATGACGTGGGCTGGAACGGCAAGGACTGGCAGGCCGAGCGCTACATGAACGGTCAGCAGTACATGTACGGCATTTCGCTGATGAAGTGCGCGATGGTGCTGCAGTTCTTCCTGCCGGGAATTCCGTCGGTGTATTACGGCGATGAAGCCGGCATGGAGGGCTACCGCGACCCGTTCAACCGTCGCTGCTACCCGTGGGGCAACGAGAATCTCGACCTTATCGAGTTCACAAGGCAGCTTTCGGTAGTCCGCAAGGGCACCCACGCATTTGAGCAGGGACACATGATGTTCATTGAGGTGGACGACAACGTGTGCGTATTTGCGCGTTACGACAAGATCACCCGTGAAGCTGCGATAATCTACCTTAACAAGAGCACCCGCGGACGTACTTTCGAGATAGTCAACGACAAAACCGACATGTTCTATGATTTCGTTCCTGCATTCGACCGCTACGGCAGGGGAATAAAGGACGGAAAGGTGCAGGTTGCGCCGTTTGACTACGCGGTGGTATACTGTAAGGTTTAATTCGGGTTTTGCGCACCTGGGTGCTAATGCAAATGGATAAAGTAACGGGCTGCGCAAAACTAAATTCGTAATTCGGAATTATTGTGGTTGTCCCCCAGTTGCCTTTGTTGGGCAGCGTCGTGCTGCCCCTTTGTGGCAACTGCGCAGACATCGTGTCTGCGCTACGCGGGACGTTATCTAAAAAAGATTTTCTATAAAATACACAGGGCGAAAGTTGTTCTTTCGCCCTGTGTTGTTTCATATCAAAGTTTTTTAAATTCGTCCGCGAAGCGGACAACCACAATTCCGAATTAAACTTCAACTGTAGCTTCCGGCTTTGCGGGGGCTTCTGCCGTCGCTGGCGCCTCTGCGGGAGCCTGCGAGTTTATGCCGGCTGCCATTGCCTTGCCGGTAACGAAGCTTCCCACCATGGTCTTGAGGTCTACGCCCAGACCGTCGAGAAGCCCAGCGGACGCCTGCGTGGTGGCTTCGGTGATGTCCTTGACGAGCTTAGCGGTGTTTCCGTCGCCGTACATCGTGATCTTATCCACGTTTTCAAGCGGCTTTGCGATGGCCTGTGCAACTTCCGGCATCTTGTCGAAGTACATCTGCAGCACTGCGGCTTCTTCCATCTTGCGCATTGCTTCCGCTTTCTTGTCGAGACCTTCCGCTTCTGCCAGCGCTTTTGCACGGACTGCTTCCGCTTCGGCAACGCCCTTTGCGCGGATACCTTCGGCTTCCTGCTCGGCTGCGTATCTTGCGGCTTCTGCGCGTGCCTTTTCTGCGGCTGCCTCGTTCTGTGCAGTCACAAGGATAGCGGCTGCTTCGTTCTTCTTGATCTCCAGTTCAGCTTCTGCGTTCTGGATATCTTCGTACTTCTTAGCTTCTGCATTACGCTGAACGGCGTAGAGTTCCGCGTCTGCCTTCTGCTGGGCTGCGTATTTCTGCGCTTCTGCGGTCTTCTTGACTTCGGCTTCCAGGGCGCGTTCCTTTATCTCGGCTTCCTTTGCCTTTATCTCGACTTCCTTAGCCTGCTTTGCGAGGTTCGCGTTTGCGGAGGTTATCTCGATGGTCTTGCGCTGTTCCTCCTGCTGAATGGTGTAGGCTGCGTCGGCTTCCGCGCGCTTGATGTCGGCTGCGCGCTTAAGCTCTGCCTGCTTGATGGCAAGTTCATTCTCGCGCTCTGCAATGGCAGTTTCGGAATCCACACGGGCGTCGTTTGCCTTGCGGTTGGCTTCTGCCTGGGCTATCTTGATGTCGCGCTCTGCCTCTGCCTTGGAGATAGCGGCTTTCTTCTTTATCTGCATGGTGTTGTCGATACCCATGTCGTTGATTATGCCGTTGTCGTCAACGAAGTTCTGAACGTTGAACGAAACTATCTCAAGGCCCATTGCGCGCAGGTCGGGGTCTGCATTCTGCTTCACCTTGTCCGCGAATGCCTGACGGTTGGAAACCATCTCCTCAAGCCGCATCTGACCTACTATCTCACGCATGTTACCTTCAAGTACTTCCCGCGCTACGCCGGTGATGTACTGCACGTTGCGGTTAAGGAAGTTCTGCTGCGCCTTCTGGATTATGTCGGGGTCGGGGGAGATCTTGACGTTTACCACAGCGTCAACGGAAATGTTGATGTAATCCGCAGTGGGGACTGCCTGCGCGGTCTTGACGTCAACGGACATCAGCGCAAGTTCCAGCACGTCGCAGCGTTCGAAGAACGGCAGCTTGACTGTTGCCTTACCGATAACGACCTTCGCTTTCCTGCGCAGACCGCTGATGATGTACGCTTTATCCGGCGGCGCCTTGCGGTAGCCGGAGGCGAAAACGATTATTACGATTATCGCTACGATGATTATGGGAACAAACATTCCCAGTTCGATATCTGGCATTATTACCTCCTGTTGTCAGATGTACTTCTTTGCGATTTCCTGGGCGTGATAGTAGTTAGTCTGCAGTTTGTTGAAATCCGCGCCGCATTCGCTGTATTCTCCGGCACGTATATCGTCCACTATTTTTTTTGCGGGAATGTAAACGCTGTTAAGTCCGACATTCCCTGCAAGACCCTTGAGTGAATGTGCTGCGAAAAGCATGCCCTGATAGTCCTCGTTTTCAGCCGCAGTCGTGAGTTCAAGCACCACGTTGCCGGCAGACTCGAAGAACTTTTTCAGGTATTTCATGAACATATCTTCCCTGTCCATGAAATGTTCTATCATATCCGGGACGTTAAGCCCCACTGTGAGCATTTCGTCACAGAATTCCTTTGAAGCCATATTATCACCTCTTAAATATATTCTAGCATTTTGGTGTGCATTCGTCAAGAAGCGCGTAAGATTTTGTAGGATTAAACAAAAAAGGCACCCGAAAATTTCATCAGACGACAAATCCCCGGCAGTTGTTGAAAACCACCGGGGAGCGAACGTTATTTGAAATTGTAAAGCTGTATCTGCTCGAAGCCGTCCAGCAGGTCGCCGGACATCCTGAATGCCGCGTCAACGCCGCGCGCAACGCATTCAATGGGGTTCTCTGCCACGAAGCAGGGCGCGCCCACATTATCGCTGATGAGTTCGGGGAGCCCACCCAGCATCGCGCCGCCGCCGGTGAGAAGGATACCATTGGAAAGAATATCGCCGACAAGCTCCGGGGGAGTGGATTCCAGCACGAGCTTGACCTGCTCGACTATTTCCATCGCGTTTTCGTGGATAGCGTCGTAGATATCCTGGTCGGATATCTCGATGCTTTCTGGCAGGCCCTTCAGCAGGTTTCTGCCGCGGATAGTCATGGTTTTCTCGCCGGTGGGGTCAAATACGTTGGATATCTCCATCTTTGCCTTTTCAGCGGTTTTTTCGCCGATGAGTATCTTGTATTTCTGCGTTATGTGACGGATTATCGCCTGGTCGAACTTGTTGCCTGCCATCTTGATGGAACGGCTCTGCACTATGCCGTTGAACGAAACTATAGCCACGTCCGCGGTTCCACCGCCGATATCGACGACCATCGTGCCGTTAGGCTTGGAGATATCCACCCCCGCGCCGATGAGCGCAGCGATAGGCTCTTCGATCAGGAACACCTTGCGCGCGCCTGCCGACATAGCCGCTTCTACAACCGCGCGTCGCTCCACGTCCGTAACCGACGACGGAACGCAGAGGACTATCCTCGGCTTCATCATCGCGCCGCCGTTTACCATGTGGATAAACTCGCGTATCATGGCTTCAGTCATGTCGTTGTCGGAAATAACGCCGTCTTTCAGCGGGCGCACTGCAACGATGTATTCCGGCGTTCTGCCTATCATCTTGTACGCCTCGGAGCCGACTGCAACGACCGCCTTTTTCTTCTTGTCATAAGCCACGACGGACGGTTCGTTCAGCACGATGCCTTTTCCGGCGATGGTGATTATGATATTCGCGGTGCCTAAATCTATACCTATATCTAATGCCATGTTATTATCTCCATTCTGTTGAGTTCTACATATATTGATTATATCATGTTTTTTTGCGATTTGCAATATATTTTGACGCTTCCTGCAAAAGAAATTCGCGCTCGTTCGGAAAGCCTCCGTCGATAACGCCGCCCAGCAGGACTTTCAGCGCTCCT
>HF989522.1:21106-35842 GCA_000432175.1 Eubacterium sp. CAG:786 | reverse complement strand
TGCGGTAATTCCAGCGTTTCTCCCATCAGCGGCGCCGGTGGGCCTATCCCCGCGAGTGCCTTTCCGTCAACGGCAAGGCTTTTTATCGTCAGGCAGCTTTCATCTGCCATTTCGGGAATGCGCTCGATGAGATTTCTCCAGTCTGCGCAGCGGGCGCGGAATTCCGGCTTTTTCGCCATGTTATCTGCGATGTGCGCCATCGCGATATCCCGGGAAAGCTCCTCGCCGTGCTTCGACAGCATGCGGCGCAGCAGCCTGTCGTTTTCCGGCAGGGGAATGTCGTGGTACTTGATTATCGCGCAGACCCGCTCACGCAGCGCGGTGCTGGTTTTCAGCCGGCGCAGTACTGCCTCCGCGATATCCGCGCTGACCTGCGCGTGACCGTAGAAGTGACCCTCTCCGTTTTCGTCCAGGGTGAAGCGCTCCGGCTTGCCGATGTCGTGCAGCAGCATCGCGAGCGTCAGCGGGAGTGCCCCGTGGGATATCAGCGCAGCGGCTTCTGCGGAAGCAAGCAGGTGCTGGTACACGTCCAGGCTGTGGTATTTTGAGCGCTGTTCGAAGTCGAATGTGGCTTTGAATTCCGGTATCACCTCCGCGAGGATATCGCGGAATTCCGTCAGCACCCGTCGCATATTGAACGCGGACTGCCGCCCGGTGAGAAGCCCGGAGAGTTCCGTGAAAATGCGTTCCGCTGAAATATTGCAGAGCAATTCACGGTTGTCGAGCATGGCTGCCGCGGTCCTCTCTTCCACCTGAAATCCCAGGGAAGCCGAAAAGCGCATTCCGCGCATTATCCGCAGCGCGTCCTCGCGGAAGCGCTTTTCCGGGTCGCCGATGCACCGTATGATACCGCGCCGGATATCCTCCGCGCCCCCGAATTCATCGAACATTCCGCGCCTGGGGCTGTAGGCTATGCCGTTCATCGTGAAATCCCTGCGGGCTATATCCTCGCGCAGGCTCCGGGTGAACGTCACCGAGTCCGGACGGCGGCTGTCGTGGTATTCCCCGTCAACGCGGTAGGTGGTTATCTCCACCGGCTCCCCGTCGGAAAGCACCGTGACTGTGCCGTGTTTCAGCCCGGTTTCTATCAGCTTCATGCCGGAGAAAACGCGCTCGGTTTCCTCAGGCAGCGCGGAGGTCGTGACGTCGTAGTCGTGCGGGGTCATTCCCATCAGGCTGTCGCGGACGCATCCGCCGACGATGTAGGCTTCGTACCCGGCGTTTTCCAGCATATCAAGTATGCGGGTTATGTTTGACGGTATTTCCACCCGGTCCACCTCCAATGTTTCGTTAAGGACACGCTGAATAAAGCGAAGCGTATCAAATTCAGCCGCGTGAGTATGCGCGTTTGAACGGGGCGAATTTGATTTATTCAGCGTTTCCTTAAGTATGGGCGATATTACCCGTTAAAGGGGAACATCGCCCAGTGTTCATTTTTCTGTTTTGTCCGGAAGTTCCCCGGTTTCGGAAGCGTTCTTTTTCAGACGTATCTTCGACATATTGCGTATACGCGACCAGATGAACGCCAGCGCCACCAGTATCAGCTCCGGGATAGTCTGCCACAGTCTTGACACGACGGAAACCACCATTGCGTCCTCCTTGGGCATGATCAGGAGAAGTCCCGCGACGATTATGCCCTCGCGCACGCCCAGACCGGACGGCGCGAATATCGCGAGAATGCCCATGATAGCGGAAACTCCCCAGATACCCGCGCAGAACAGCAGTTCGGAGTATTCCACAGCGGGGTAGATGGATTTCGTCAGGATAAAGAAACCCACGCCGACTATCAGCCAGTTGCCGATGAACAGCAGGACGACTTTAAGCATCTGGGAATACTTAATCGGTATCTTAAGGTCTTTCTTGAATATCTTGCCCAGAATGCCGAGGAAGAAGTTGATTATCTTCGGGTGAATGCACACGAAGAACACCACGATGAGCGCAATGGTGAGCCACTTGTAGTTCTCCAGCAGTTCATTGGGGAAGAACAGCAGCGACACGATGAACAGCATCGCAGCGCCCAGGAGCGTGCAGACATTCTCGATGAAGAAGCACACCGTCACTTTTGACAGCGGAGCGTCCTCTTCCTTGTAGTAGGTAAGGCGCGCGGCAAGCATGAACACCTTGCCGGGAATATACTTGCCCAGAATGGAATAGAGGTAGCTGGTGACCGCCTTTTCGTACTTTATCGCGCAGCCGTTGAGCTTTGTGATGTAGTGCCACAGCGACGCAAGGGTTATCTTATAGATGAAATAGAACAGCATTGAGAACACGAACACGCCCATGTTCACGTTCATTATCTTTTCGGAGAAGTCGTCCCAGTTCTTCCAGAAGTACCATGCGAGGAACACCACGACCAGCACGCCGAACAGTATCTTCAGTGCCTTGAGTATTGTTTTCTTGTCAGGCTTTTTCATACTTTTCTCCCGGTCAGAAGCTCAGCAGAACTCTGATGAAGCACATGTAATAATATATGAACCACGTCGGCATCTTTTCCAGGCGCGCCAGCTTTTCCTGGCTGAATTTCATGTTGCGCCAGCCGAGTCTGAAAGCAAGGCGGTGGTTCCATCTGCATTTGCCGGAAACGTCCACGTTGAGCTTCTTGCCCATTTTTTCGAACATCTCCTGCTTTGCCTTTGCGCAGTTGAACTTGAACACCAGCGCGCGCTTCTGGCTGCGGAGCATCTTGCTGTCGTCTATTCTCGAAGCGATTATTGCGCCGTCGTCCACCGCGGACTGGAACGCTTTCATTGCGCGTTCGTTACGGATAACGCAGCTGGTGTGCTTTATCGGGTTCTTTTTCATTTCTTTCAGCCAGATGTCGCCGAAGCTGATATCCGCTGTGTTGCAGTAGTGATCCTGGCAGACCATGCAGCTCTCGCGGCTGAAGAAATATGCGTTCTTGTATGCGCAGATAGTCTTGGGGTAGCTGAGGGTGCGCTCGCTGCCGTCCTCGTACTGCACGGTGGAAAGTCCTCTCCAGTGGCCGCGGCGGTAATACAGCCGTTTTGCGCCGTCAAGCGGTATCTTCTTCTTTTTCAGCGGGACTAACGTTGCATTCTCATTGTGGCTGCCGCTGCAGTAAAGTCCGAGCCTGAGCACGATCTTTTCTTTCAGCGCAGGCTCGCGCTCCAGCATAGCGGTGAACGCCCTCATCTGGCAGGGAACCAGCACCACGGCCAGTTTTCCGTCGAACTCGCGCAGCATATCGACGTGCTTCATCAGCGGCATGTGCATGTATACCGACGATGAACTTTCCATAAGTTCCTGCTTTGTGGTCGCAATGAACGTCTTGTAGCCGAGCTTGCCGTCCTTTATTTCGCTCCTTGTCACCCACGCGCCGTCTATCTCGCCCTTTTCGAGCATGTGGCACAGCAGAGCGGTCACCATTCCGCCGGAAGCGGCATTCGCGCGGATATTCTCGTCAGCCGCGTAGCCCATTCTGGCGCAGAGGTGCTCTCCCATGTAGAATTCCGGACGGTTGAAGTCCAGCAGCTTGACCTTTTTCGGCTTTGCGTAGACTTTGTCTATCTCTTCGCTTATGAAGCGGATATTGTCGCGGCTGCTTTCAAGGACTTCCGGCAGGTTCTCGGATATCTTTTCGCGGATATTGCGGCTGTCCTGCATGAAGCTCATGAACTTTATCTTGAGCTGGTCGAGTTCAAGCGCGGAGAAATCCACCGCGTATTCGCCAAGCCCGAACATGTCGAGGACTTCCTTGTACTTGTGGCTCCAGCCTATAAGCAGCACGGGGGTGCACTTTTCCAGCGCGCCTATCATCGCGTGGAAGCGCGACGCTACCAGCACTTCGCTGTGCGCCAGCAGTTCGCGTATTTCCTCGGGCGCCATTTCGCGCGGGTCCCACATGACCTTTGTCTTGTCGCGTACTGCGTTGTAGACCTCGCTGCAGATGATGAGGTCGTTGTTGCGGGGCTTCTCGCTGCCCTCCCTTGCGGCGTTGGCGATGAGCAGCACGTTGTAATCCTGCTCGTTGAGCCAGTTCACGAACTGCACCATGCACCCGCGGTAATCCTTGCCCATCTTCGCGCATTTCCCCTGTACGACGCTGCTGACGGACAGCGCCACCACCCTCTTGTGGAAGAACGGGCTTTCATCGCACAGTGTCTGCACCTTTTCGGTATAATATTCGCTGTCGGGCATTGAGAATGCGCCGTCCGCGCAGAGTTTCACGTTTTTGGTGACGCCAATGCCTGCGAGGTTTTCCTGGGTTATCTTTCCGCGGGCGCATATCAGCTTTATCTTGGGGAGTATCCACTTTGCAAGGAACTTGTTCCAGCCGTTCCTGAACGTACCCAGCGCCTGGGAATACTTCACCACCGGCACACCGCACAGCATGGGCACGGCGGCGCATACGAACGCGTATGTATTCATGACGAACCCACGGCTGTCAACGAACGAAATTCCCGCCTCGTCGATGACTATATCACACTGGGAATACGCCTTGATTATCTTGTTCATCTGCAGCACCTTGCGGAACGGGGGAATGTACCTCAGAAAGCTGTACAGTATCGCCAGCGGGAACGCGATGAACAGCAGGCGTTCAGGCTTTGTGCTGACGACCTTGATGAAGTCGTATTTTTCGGGCATTTCCTTTATCAGCTTCCTGTCTGCCCTGGGGTAGGTGGACATCAGGAATATATTGAGCTTTTCACCGTAGCGTTCCTTCAGCTGCTTTATGGAACTCTGCAGCATTGCCGCAGCGCCCTTGTTTCCGCTGAAACATGCTGCGGTTATTGCGATGTTTATCGGTTTCATTATCTGCGCTTCCTTTGCTTTTTATTTTTTTACAGGACATAAAAATACATTATTATTGTAGCACAAAACACGGCTTTTGTCAAAAGAAAAGTGTGTGAAAAATATTGGCTATGGCAATATCGCACAAAATCCAACAAATGGTCTTTGTGCGGTGCTGTCCTGTAAAATCTGCGCGACAGCCAGGCGAGTTTAGCCTTTGCAGACGGAGAAAATTCAACGATTTCAAAGCATTACAGGCGCGGGGGAAAATTTTTGTTTTCCCCCGCTGCTTCTATAAAACTTTCTGTCGTGACGAATTTTCGGCAGTTTAAAGGTCTGATTTACAGTCCCTGTTGTTTAGAGGTGACCTTATATATGTGCGCCGCGTATCTCGTCAGCCATCTTCGACAGCTTTTTCAGCCGGTGGTTCAGCCCGCTTCTCGTTATCGGCGCGGGGAACATCTCGCACAGCTCCGACAGCGAGAGTTCCGGGTTTTCAAGCCGCAGCCTTGCGGTCTGCAGTAGCTCCGGCGACAGGCTGCCCTCGCCCAGGGTGTCGAATATCAGCCGGATATCGTCGGCGCTCCTGTTGGAAGCTGCAACGGTCTTGTCGAGGTTCGCGCTTTCGCAGTTCACCGAACGGTTGACGCGGTTGCGGAAGTCCTTGACTATCTTCACCTGCATTATTTCCATAGAGTGATTCGCGGCGCCTATGTAGGTCAGGAAGTCCTCTATAAGTTCGCTTTCCTTTGCATAGATAACGCTGCGCTTGGCCCTGCCGCGCCGCGTTTCTTTCATAGCCATGCCGTGTTCGATGATGAATTCCAGCAGCGCCGCGCTGCGTTCGCTTTCCGGCAGGACTATCTCCAGGTGATATTCCTTGTTGGGGTCGGTGACTGAGCCGCAGCTGATGAACACTCCCCGAAGGAATGCACCGCTGCACTCGTCCCCCCCGGGGACGGCACGGCTGCTTATTTCGTCCATGCTGCCGAAGCGTTCCGCTATCTGTTCCCAGCCGCTCTTTATCTTGAGGGTGTACAGCGAGCCGCTGCTCTTCACCAGCCGCACTATCTCGGAATGTACCCCGGGGAACACCATTTTCATGAGTTCCAGCGCAGCGTTCATGAGTTCGGTGTTCTCGGTCTGTATCACCGGTCTGCCGCTCTCCCCGCGGGAAGCGTACATTATCCCGTAAAGCACCGCTGCAGCCTGTTCCTGCGGGAGATTGTGCACATCGCACAACTCTGCCCTGATATCTGAACTGAATGACATTTATACCTCCGTCACAGGCTGTAGGTCAGGAGAGGCTCACCGCTTTCCAGCTGCTTTATCGTGAATGTTCTGTCCTCGTATATCATGTAGCTGCGTGGCTTCCACTCTTTCGGGAGAGATACCGAGCCGTCGTTGAGGCAGTGTATCCCGTTTACGTATTCTGCCCTGAAAACATGGGTGTGCCCGTTTATCAGCACATCTCCCTTGCACAGCGGGGGGAGATTATCCGGGTTGAAATGGTGTCCGTGGGTGAGATAGAAACATCTCCCCTGGTCGTAGATCAGCGCATAGTCAGCCAGCACCGGGAATTCCAGCACCATCTGGTCCACCTCGGTGTCGCAGTTTCCGCGCACGCACAGCAGCTGGTTCTTCATGGGATTGAGCAGCGCTATCACCTTTTTCGGTGCGTGACCCTCCGGCAGGTCGTTGCGCGGCCCATGGTAGAGAATATCCCCAAGAAGGCAGAGGCGCTCGGCTCCCTCGCGGTGGAAAGCCTCCAGCATTCTTTCGCAGAAAAGCGCAGAACCGTGTATATCAGACGCAAACATTAGTTTCATGTGTATCATTCCTTTTACAAATAATGCCGTTTCGTGTGTATAGCTGTAGATAGCCTTATTATATATCGAATTTTCTTTGCTGTCAACCTTGAAATATTCAAAAAAGTATGCTATAATAAAAAAGTATATTGATTTTACAAGCTGGGACTTCATTATCCACGCCCGGACAGAAAGGAAAATAATTATGCTGACTAAAGAAGAATTCAACGCGCGCCTTTTAAAGCTTGAAAGAGAGCAGGAGGAGCTTATCAGGCGCCCCAACCCCGCTTCTGATTTCTACAACGGTATCTACACCAGATATCAGAACCCCGTGCTCACCGCGGCACATGCGCCTATCATCTGGCGCTACGACCTGTCCTACAACGACAATCCCAACCTCATGGAGCGCCTTGGCGTCAACGCGGTGATGAACTCCGGCGCCATTTATCTCAACGGAAAGTACTGCCTGGTGGCACGCGTAGAGGGCGCTGATAGAAAGTCCTTCTTTGCCGTTGCAGAGAGCGACAAGCCTACAGAGGGCTTCCGCTTCCGCGATTACCCCGTAGTTCTGCCGGACACCTGCCCCGAGGAGACCAACGTATACGACATGCGCCTGACCCAGCACGAGGACGGCTGGATATACGGTGTATTCTGCTCCGAGAGCAAGGACAAGGAAAACCCCGACCTCTCCGCTGCGACTGCACAGGCTGGCATCGTCCGCACAAAGGACCTCGTTACATGGGAGCGCCTGCCCAATCTCATCTCCAAGTCCCCGCAGCAGAGAAACGTCGTGCTTCACCCCGAATTCGTCAACGGAATGTACGCATTCTACACCCGTCCGCAGGACGACTTCATCTCCACCGGTTCAGGCGGAGGCGTGTGCTTCGCGCTGTGCAAGGACATCACTGACCCCGTCCTCTGCACCGACGAGGTAGTTATCTCCCCGAGAGTTTACCACACCATCACCGAGGTAAAGAACGGCGCGGGCGCAGTACCGATAAAGACCCCCAAGGGCTGGATACACATCGCGCACGGCGTAAGAAACACCGCTGCAGGTCTGCGTTACGTCATTTACGTGTTCGCAACTGACCTGAACGACCCCTCCAAACTCATCGCAAGTCCCTCCGGTCTGTTTATCGCTCCGCATGGTATCGAGCGCGTGGGCGACGTTTCCAACGTTGCATTCACAAACGGCGCCATCGTGCGCGAGGACGGCAGCGTTTATATCTACTACGCTTCCTCTGATACAAGACTGCACGTGGCTTCCACCACTATCGAGCAGCTTATGGACTATACCTTCAACACTCCCTCAGACCCGCTGCGCTCTGCTGACTGTGTAAAGCAGCGCTGCGAGCTCATCACAAAGAACCTTTCCGGAGAGCGCAAGGCATGACCGAATACTTCGACCTGTACACCGCGGATCGCCGCAGGCTGGGCAGAAAGATCCAGCGCGGCGCTCCTATCCCCCATGGGGAATACCACATCGTGGTACAGATAATGACGGTGAACAGCCGGGGAGAAATACTGCTGACACAGAGAGTACCCCAAAAGACCAGCGGCGGCAGGCGGGCCCCAAAAGCCCAGCGGCGGCCGGTGGGAATGCAGCGGCGGCTGCGCGATAAGCGGTGAAACCAGCCGCGAAGCCGCTGTGCGCGAGCTCTTCGAGGAAACCGGCATACGGGCGTTTCCCGGGGAGATAAGCCTTGAATGGACCCTCACCACCGACAGCATGCTGCGTGACTTCTACACCGTGCACAAGGACGTCGGGCTTGACCGGCTGGTGCTGCAATCCACCGAGGTGTGCGCGGCAAAATGGGTGACTTTCGACAGGCTGGAAGAGATGGCTGCAAACGGGCAGACCACACGCACCGTCGCAAAGTGGCTTGCAAACCGCGGTGACGACCTCAGGCAGAGGGTACGCGAGATAAGCAGCGGCATAGGCGACCTTGACAAAGCTGAATAACACGCTGGAGGGAAAGCTATGAAAACCATCATCGTTGGCGGCGGCAAGGTAGGCTTCTACCTTGCAAAAGCGCTGCAGGGCCAGGGGCACGAGGCAGTCATAATCGAGCAGGACAAGGAACAGTGCCGTATTTGCGCCGACCTGCTGGACGTAAAAGTATGCTGCGGAGACGGCACCTCCCGCGAGGTGCTGCGGGCTGCCGGCGCTGACAGCGCGGACGTCGTGGCCGCAGTCACGGGGCGCGACGAAAGCAACCTTGTCTGCTGCCAGACCGCGAAGAAAATATTCGGCGTGAAAAAGACCGTCGCAAAGGTCAACAATCCCAACAACACGGCTGCGCTGCGCTCACTTGGCGTGGACACCGTGGTTTCCGCGACGGATTTCATCATACAGAACCTGCAGCGCGAGGTGGATATTTCCGCGATAAGGGAACTGGTTTCGCTCAACGACGGCGAAGCCTCCCTCATTGAAATAACCCTGCCCGAGAATTACAAACTCGCCGGCAGCACGCTGATGGAAATAGACCTGCCGCAATCATGCAGCGTTTCCTGCATAAACCGCGACGGCAGGACGATAATCCCCCGCGGACAGACAAAGCTGCACAGCGGCGACAGGCTGCTGCTGGTTACCCTTGGCACAGCAGAAAGAGAACTGCGCCGTATACTCCGCATAAAAGACTGACACACCCACCGCAGGAATAAAAGGACATCATAATGGAACAGAAAAAACCACGCACCACCGCAAAGTCCTCATCAAAAACCGCGCCGAAGAGAACAGCCCCGCGCCGCACCAAAAAGCAGCAGGGGGACGTCATCTTTGCGCTTGATATCGGGACCCGCACCGTAGTCGGCGTGCTCGCGGAAAAGACTGCCGACGGCTACAAGCTCATTGACATGGAGACCCAGGCTCACGAGAGCCGTTCCATGACCGACGGTCAGATAGAGGACATAGACGCTGTGGCAGCGGTGGTGAAGTCCGTGAAGACCGCGCTGGAGCGCCGTCAGCTGATAAAGCTGCAGCGCGTTTGCATCGCAGCCGCTGGCCGCGCCCTCAGGACGTTACGGCACAGCTGCGCGCACGACGTTTCGTCAAAGCGCGTCATCTCCGCTGAGGATATACGCGAGGCTGAACTTGAAGCAGTCCGCTCTGCGGAGGAAGCATTCACGGAGGGGAACTCAACGTCGTCGTTTTACTGCGTGGGGCACAGCGTTATTTCCCTCACGCTGGACGGCTACAAGGTCAGCAAGCCCGAGGGACACCGCGGAAACGAACTCGTCACCGAGGTCATAGCGGCATTTCTGCCGGCGTACGTGGTGGAGAGCCTCTGCGCCGCAGTAGACCTTGCCGGGCTTGAAACAGCCGGGCTTACGCTGGAGCCTATCGCAGCGATAAACGCGGTAGTCCCCAGGGAACTGCGGCTGATCAACATCGTCATGTGCGATATCGGCGCCGGGACTTCCGACGTTGCCGCTTCCCGGGACGGCAGCATCACGGCTTACGGCATGGTTACCATTGCTGGTGACGAAATGACCGAAGCGCTCATGAAGCAGCTTCTGGTGGATTTCAACGAAGCCGAGCGCATAAAGACCTGCCCCGACCCGCAGACGGAATACACCGACATTCTTTTCGTTCACCACACGATAACCGCGGAGCGCGTCGCAGAGATAATCCACCCGGCAGCCGAGGAACTCGCGCAAACCATCTGCGAGGAGATACTCAAAGCTAACGGCGAAGCGCCGCAGGCTGTGTTCCTTGTCGGCGGCGGAAGCAAGCTGGCAGGCCTCCCCGAACTTGTGGCAAAGGGACTGGGGCTCGACCCTGCCCGCGTAGCAGTCGGCTCAAAGGAAATGATACGCGGCATAACCACCCCGAAGAACATCGAACTCGGCACCGAGCATGCTACCCCGGTGGGCATAGCGATAACGGCAAGCGAGGGCGTGAAGTACGACTTCACCACCATAACCCTCAACGGCAGAAAGATACGCGCCCTTGACACGCGTCGCCTTACGGTATTCGAGCTGTGCGCCCTTGCCGGAATAAGGCCCGAACAGCTGATGGCGCGCTCCGGAAAGGCGCTCACCTACACCGCGGACGGTGAAAAAATAACGCTGCGCGGTACTCCGAGCGTCCCGTCGGAAATGTCCCTCAACGGAAAGCCGTGTTCGCTGAATTCCCCGGTTCGCAAGGGCGACGAGGTGAATATAGTCCCCGCTGTGCCGGGTGAGGACGCGGCAGCGCTGCTTTCCGACCAGTATGACCTTGCGGGAATGTCCGTGATAGAAGTCACCGTGGACGGCAGAAACGTCACTGCCGGCGATCACATATCGGTCAACGGAATTCCCACCGCAGCAGACGCAGACATCGAAAACGGCGCTGTGCTGCAGCATATCCGGCTCGGCACTTTCGGGGAACTTCTCGCGCAGGATGAGATACCGCTGGAATGCGCGCTGCTCAACGGCTCTCATGCCGAAGCGGGACAAGCCCTTTCAGACGGCGACGAGATAACCACGCAGAAAGCGGAGATACCCTCCGAAGCGCCGCAGGAAGCCGCATCCGAGCCTCCCGCAGAGCCTGACGGAATACCGATAGTGTTCAACGGAATGCCCGCGGTATTTCCTGCGAAAGCGGGACAGCAGCCGATATTCCTTGATATACTAGCGGCATTCTCGGACGACCCCACGGGGCTTCTCGCAGGCTCCGAGAATGTGACCATAAACGGAAAACTCGCGCGGCTGGACGAGGTGATACGTCCCGGCGACGAAATAGTGATAGATTGACAAGACCACCGGAGGTGACACTGCATGAACAGACCAAAGAGAATACCCGCGCTGGCGCTGGCTGCGGCTCTGCTATGCGGCTGCACCGCTGTGCCGGACAGAGTGCCCGACTCCGAGCCGGTTTCCTCTGAGGAGGGCACAACAGACTCCCCCGCGACCGCCGAGCCTGCATTCGACGAATTGCCCGTAAAGACCTACCCCATCGAAAACATGGATTACTCCGTGAAGCTCAATGCAGAGGGCGGTTCTTTTGAGGGGAACGTCCGCACCGACGGCGATTTCGACGGCAAGGGCTACATCGTCCTCGACGAGGGAATGATGATGCAGCACATCGTGACCCCTCCCACGTCGCAGCACTACACTGTCGCGATAGCCGCGCATTCCTACAGCGGCGCGGTGGTGCGGTTCAGGACCGTGAACGAGGTAGCGGGCGCGTATTACATTCCCGCGTCGGACTCCACCGAGTTCACGATGTTCGCGGTGGATCATGTGTATCTCACTGCGGGCGCTGACGTCATCGGGTTTGAAGTCATTTCGGGCAGCGTTGCGATGGATTACATCACCGTGACGAATTCCGCACCGGTCAGCAGCGAAGCCTACAATGTTTCAAGGTCCTGCGCAAGCACCAGCACAGCCGTTTCAACGCTGGGACTTATGCGGTATTTCACCGATAACTACGGCAAGAACACGATAACCGGGCAGTGCGTCACCCCGGGCACAAACGCCGAGATAGACGCTGTGACAAAGGAAACGGGACGTTCCCCTGCCATGCGCACTGGCGACCTGATGTATTCCACCCATGCAGTGTATGAAGCCAACAAGGAAGCCGCCGGCAAGGAACTTGAACTCGCGCTGGAATGGGGCATGAACGGCGGCATAGTTTCATTCGGCTGGCACTGGTACGCCCCCACCGGCAAGCCGTCGTATTATGCGGACAGTTCTGATTTTATCCTTGCGGACGCTATGACCGAGCGCGATATCTCGATGGCTGACGACGAGGAACTGCAGGCGCTGCTTGACAGCGGAATGATAACCGACCAGACCGTCGCGCTGGTGCACGATATCGACGCTGCAGCGCAGGCGCTGCTGCAGTTCCGCAGCGATGGTATCCCGGTGGTATTTCAGCCGATACCCGACGGCGACAGCAGCATGTACTGGTGGAGCGGCAATGCCACCAGCTACAAGTGGCTGTGGAAGCTGATATTCAACCGCATGGACAAGTACCATTCCCTTAACAATATCATCTGGGTGTGGGACGGCAGCAGTGAGGATTACTACCCCGGCGACGACTACTGCGACATAATAGGGCAGAGTTTCTACGAAAACAGCGCGTCCAGTTTTGCGGGGAGATTTTCCGTGCTCGCTGAAATGGCGGAGGACATCCCCAAGCTGCTTGCGGTGACTGCATGCGATAAAATGCCGTCAGTCAGCACGATGAACCGCGACAATGCAATGTGGCTGTGGTTCTCGATAGCAAGCGGGAGCGTGATAATCGACAACCGCGGGGATCTTTCCGAGAAATACAACAGCTGGCAGTCGCTGCACGACGCCTACAACAGCGAGAAGTGCGTCACGCTGGACGAGCTGCCGGATCTGGAGGAATACGCATTCCAGGACTAAGGGGGAACCATGTTCGGATTTCTTAAAAAAGCGAAAATAGGCAAGACCGAGGAAGAAAAGCGCGCTGAAAGTCTCCCGCTGACGAAAAAGGTGCAGTTCGAGCCGCTCAGCCTAGCGGAAACAGAACAGCAGCTGGAACAGGATATGCGTGCGGTGCTGCAGTTTGCTCCGGTGAACTACTATGCCACCAAGAACAGGTATCTGCTGTGCACGTTCTACTACGAAGAAGATTTTTCCGAGATATACATGCGCTTTGAACTCAGGGTGGACGACCTGCCCAGGGGGCACAGCCGCATGTATTCCATCGATAAGGTGCTCATGCGGGACATTCTCAGAAAATTCGGTCAGAATATCAATATCGGAGAGTAACTATGGAGAAAATTTCACTGCTGGACTGCCCCGTGTGGTTCGACAAGACCAGCATGCTTGATATGCTTTCACTTGCAGCGGGGCGCTCGTTCCTCTGCCAGAACAGAATGGGAGAAAAAATAGTAGGTCAGGCCAACTGGGGGCTTGACCCGATGAAAGGCGTGATACGCTTCGGTGAAAGGGAATTCACTGCCGGGGTGCTGGGCACGGAATCCACGATACAGAACACCTGGCTGTGGAGCTGGGCGCACACGGAAAGCGGGCTGCCCGAAAGAAGCGTTGCGGTTTCCCGCAGGGTCAGGCGCGCGCTGCCCGACCTGCCGGAATTCCAGACCGGCAAGTTCATGCTGGACGAACTGCATAACGGTCACGCGCTGGCGATGATAAGCGTGGGGGCTTCCGGCGAGAATTTGTGCTATTACCGCTGCCCGTATGACGGTGGAGCGGCGTTCGTGACTGTTTCCGGGCTGCCTGAGGAGATCTTCGCGCCCGCAGACGCGCAGGAATTCCTGCACCAGTACATCGAGATAATCAGCGGTTTCTACTGCGACCACCGGCTGCTTGCCGCAGGCTTCCTGCACCAGAACGGAACTCCGTTCACGGCAGGCGAGAACTTCATCGCTGCAGATTTCGACAACAGGAAGATACGGTTTACCTTTGAACAGACGGAGGACGGTCTTTCCCGCGTGATGGATATTTCCGAGATTTAAGGCAACACCGCACAATTAACGGCTAACGCCTTTGCCGCACGCTTGCTTGCATCTTTTCCGTCATATTGCACAATTCGTCCTAGCAAGGCGACAGCCTTGCGTCGTCCTCATTGTACAATCTGACGAAAAATCTGACTGCGCAATCGCACGACAATAATTATGCGGTATTGCCTTAAGTAAAGTACTTCCCGGCACCGCATTTATGCCGTCGGGAAGTCAAAGAGGATATTATAGAAGCAGTGGGGGAAAACAAACGTTTTCCCCCACTGCTTTATTACTTTGAATTTGTTGAGTTTTCGATGTCGGCAAAGGCTGAACCGAAAACTTTTATCACTGACGCGTAAATTTTATGGGTTTTCCGACGGCTATTCTTCTGAAGCAGCTTCCTCAGTCACCTCCGGGAATATCGTGCGGTCGATGGGTATCTGCAGTGTGCGGTAGCTGTCGCCGTCCTGGAAGCCTATCATCATTTCCTCGTCGGATATCCAGCTTATCTTGTAGCGGTCGTCATCGCCTGAAACGTCCCTGATGGTGGTCTTTGCAAGCTGTACCACCTTTCCGCTGCCTGCCATGTCGGTGAGGTAGAATGCTACGGTTTTGCTGCCGGTGTACGGCGTGTCCTCTTCGATTATCAGCCGCAGGTCGGTATCAGAATAGCTGGTGTATTCCCGCGATCTGGGCGGAATGCCGATAGCCGTCAGCGCCGAAACTCCTATCATCACCAGCGACAACAGCAA
>HF989522.1:12346-21036 GCA_000432175.1 Eubacterium sp. CAG:786 | reverse complement strand
AATGCCCCGGCGATGATGAAAGCAAACAGCACACAGTCCAGCGCCAGAACTACCGCGGCAATTATGCCGAAGAATGCGAACGGCTGGCTGTGTTCGATGGCGTTTTCGGTCAGGGTGTATTCCACGTCGGGCGTTACGCGGGAAAGTATCAGACCTATCACCAGCATTATGGTGTCGAGTATCAGCGCAGTACCCGCGGAGAGCCACGGGTTTCTCAGCAGTGAACCGAACCGGCTGCCCTGCGCGTTTTCAGCCTTGCGTTTTTTGTTCCTGTAACCGCTCATACTGCCGCCTTTCCATTATTGGTCACTTTCTGTGCGCGATTTTGCCCCGTACCACGGTGAGCGCCGGTGTGGTCATCATGTCTATCGGCTCGTCCGCGTACAGCGTGAAATCCGCGTCCTTGCCCGGTTCTACTGAACCTACCCGGTCGGCTACTCCAAGGGTCTCCGCAGCTGTGATGGTTATGCAACGGAGCGCCTCTTCCTTGTCAAGACCACCGCGCACCGCGAGCGCTGCAGTCAGCGGGAGGTACTGTATCGGGGTTTCCGGGTGGTCGGTGCACAGCGCGAATTTTATTCCGTTCTTTGAGAGGACTGCGGGGGTGGTTATATCGTGGTTCGCGAGTTCGGGCTTGCCGCGGTCGCCAAAAATTGGACCCAGCACCACTGCTGGCTTATCCTCGGCCAGCTCGTCAGCGATGAGTGCGCCGTCGGTGCAGTGTATCAGCACGTAGTCCAGCCCGAATTCCCCGGACAGGCGCTGCGCAGTGAATATATCGTCCGCGCGGTGGCAGTGGAAGTGCGCTTTCAGCGGGTGCTTGCCGTCGAACAGCGGGAGCAGCGCCTCGCACTTTATATCGTAATCCGGGCGCGAAATTTCGTCGTCGGTGCCTTTAAGGCGCTCGTATTCCGCGATGTCCTCGCTGTAGCGCTTTGCTTTAGTCAGCTGTTCGCGGATTATCGCAGCGGTAGCCATGCGGGTGACAGGAGTTTCGTCGCGGTCGTTGTAGGTGTTTTTGGGGTTCTCGCCCAGCGCGAATTTTATCGCAGCCGGGGATCTCACTATGAGCTTGTCAACGCGCTTGCTTCCCCAGGTTTTCATTATTATAAAAGAACCGCCGATGGGATTTGCGCTGCCGACTCCGGTGCAGACCGTGGTCACTCCTGCGGCGACTGCGTCCTCGAAGCATCTGTCCATGGGGTTCACGCTGTCTATCGCGCGGAGGTGCGGTGTGGAGGGGTCGGTGTCCTCGTTGCCGTCCTCGCCCTCGAAACAGAGCGCGTCGTTCCACATGCCGATGTGGCAGTGCGCGTCGATGAAGCCGGGGTAGAGCGTCAGCCCCGTGCCGTCGATGACTTCCTCACCGGGGATTTCGCGGTAATCGCTCATATCGCCGATGTCGGTGAATACTCCGTCAGCGCAGCGCACATAGCCGCATTCGAAATCCTGTGCGGACATTGTTCTTGTTTTAACGTTGATTACTACCATTTGTGTCCTTTCAGAGAGCGCCTTTTTTCTCGAACATGCGCACCAGCTTGACTATCTCGCCGCATATGACGGAGTCCCGCGCATTGCCGTTCACCATGAACATGCTGTTGCGGTGATATATCTCAGCGCGGGTGTCGTAGATCCGGCGCAGCTGCTCGGGGGTGTTGTTCACGACCAGGGGACGGTTCGCGTCGTTCTTTATGCGCTCATAGCACACCTCGAACGGTGTGTTGATGTATACGGACATTCCGCTCTGCCGCGCGAATTCAGCAGTGTGCTCGTTGATGAGCGCACCGCCTCCGGTGGCGACGATGTAGCCCCCGCTGAGCTCGCGGATATACTTTGCTTCAAGCTGCCGGAAGTGCGGCTCGCCGAACTGCGCGAAAATATCGGGTATGGACATTCCCTCGCGGTCAACGATAACCTTGTCGAGGTCTACGAGTTCGCGCCCGAGTTCAGCAGCCAGCAGGCGCCCGATGTGGCTCTTTCCGCAGCCCATGAAGCCGCAGAGATACACGGAAGCGGTCATATAAGGTCCTCCATGTCGGAGATTATCTTGTTGATATCCTCGGTCTTGTAGGAGGCGCCGTCCCATATCTCATGAGCGGCAACGGCCTGCAGCACCAGCATAGCCATGCCTGTCATAGCCTTTGCGCCCTTTTCGCGGGCGGTCTTTGCCAGCAGCGTCACCTTGGGGTTGTACACCGCGTCAAATACGAACTTCACGCCGTCGAGTACTGCGGGCGTGCAGGGCATTCTGTCCACTTTGGGGAACATTCCGACAGGGCACGCGTTTACGAGTAAGTCGTACTGCGCCCCCTCGGGGAGGTCGCACTTATCGAGAGCCGCGCCGCTTATCCAGGCTATCTGTACCTTTGCGTCGGATTTCAGCGCCTTTATTTCCTTTACGACTTCCTCAGCGAGAGCCGCGTCGGACTTCAGCGCTGCGATAGTCAGGTCGCCGCCTTCAAGAGCGGTTTCGATTGCCATCATTCTGCCCACGCCGCCGCAGCCGATGAGCAGCACTCTGGAATTCAGGGAAGCGCCCAGAGCTGCAATGGACTTTGTAAATCCGATGACGTCGGTGTTGTAGCCGACTTTCTCTTCCCTGGAGACCTTGATGCAGTTGACGGAGCGGTAGCGCTCAGCGCCTGCGTCCAGCCTGTCGCAGAAGTCGATTATGGATACCTTGTGCGGTATGGTTATGTTGAAGCCGTCCAGGGTCGCGAGGAAATCAAACTTGCCGTGAAGTTCCTTCGGCGCGATGTCGTACATCTGGTAATCCACCTTTTCGCCGTCCAGCGCGAACAGCGCGGAATGTATCTGCGGGGAAAGGGAGTGTCCGAGGGGGTGTCCTAAAATTCCGAATTTACGCATATCTATCAACCTTTCAGAGCGGCAAGAGCCTTTTCGAGAGTTTCTGCATTTTCAATGTGCATTGCATTGGCACCGCGGTCGAATTTCTTCACAAGACCGGTGAGCACCTTGCCAGGACCGAGTTCAACATAAGCCTCGACGCCTGCGGACTGCATAGCGGTGACTTCCTCGACAAATCTTACCGGGGAGCAGATGTGCGCTGCCAGGTAGGAGGGCATGTCGGAGAAATCGTCGAGCTTTTTGCCGTAGAGGTTGGAGTAGAAATCGCATGTGGGCGCCTTGAACGTAAAGCCCGCGATCTCGCCCTTGAACTTTTCAGCCGCGCCAGCCATCAGCTTTGTGTGGAATGCCGCAGAAACCGCAAGCTTTACGGCGCGCTTGCCCATCTCGCCGAACTTCGCGACAGCTTCGTCGATGGCTGCAACTTCGCCTGCGATGACTGTCTGCTGCGGACTGTTGTAGTTAGCAGGGGCGCAGAAGCCGTTGACTTCCTCGCAGACCTTTGCTATGGTCTCGTTGTCGCTGCCGATTATTGCTGCCATAGCGCCGCCGGTGGCTTCCGCAGCCTCAGCCATAGCCGCGCTGCGCAGCTTGATAGCCCTGAATGCGTCCTCCATGCCGAGCATTCCGGAAGCGTACATTGCGGCGTATTCGCCCAGGGAGTGACCTGCTACGGCAACGTTGTCGATGTCGTTTTCACGCGCTGCCGCCAGTGCCAGCAGGGAAGTGGTGAATATCGCGGGCTGCGAAAGGCGGGTCTGCGCGAGTTCCTCGGGGGTGGAACCGGTGAGCTTCTTCATCAGGTCGAAGCCCATGATATCAGAGCCGCACTCAAGTATCTGTTTAGCTGCAGAGGATTTTTCAGCAAGCTCCGCGCCCATGCCGGGGTACTGCGAGCCCTGTCCGGAAAATAAGAAAACTGTCTTCATGTGAACCTCCATGTGATTTAAATGTTTATCGTTTATTTGCAATAGATGGTTTTTTAAAATTCGGAATTCTTAATTCGGAATTCGGAATTATGGTGTCCTGCTTCGCAGGACGTCATTAAAATTGATACGAGCGGATAACTGCCGCGACTGCGGCACCGAAATTAAGGCAATACCACATAATTATTGTCGTGCGATTGCGCCGTCAGATTTTTCGTCAGATTGTACAAATTGAGCGCAGGCGGGCTGACGCCCGTCAAGCGAAATTTGTGCAAGATGACGGAAAATATGCAAGCAAGCTTGCGGCAAAGGCTTTAGCCGTTAATTGTGCGGTATTGCCTTAGATCTCTGCCTCAGCGTGACGCGTAACATGGCAGCCTATGTTCACCGCCACCGGAAGCCCTGCAATGTGGGTCGCGGACTTTTCAATGTTGACGTACAGCGCGGTGACTGTGCCGCCAAATCCCTGGGAACCTATGCCCAGCGCGTTTATGCTGTCCAGCATCTGCTGTTCAAGTTCCGCGTAGACCGGGTCGGGATTGCGCTTTGAGAGGTCGCGGCAGAGCGCCTTTTTCGCGAGGTAAGCGGAATACTCGAAGTCGCCGCCTATGCCTACCCCCACAACGATAGGGGGACATGGGTTGCTGCCCGCAAGGCTGACGCATTCCGTCACGAAGTTCACGATATCCTGCTTGGTCGCAGAGGGTGTGAACATCTTCAGACGGCTCATGTTCTCGCTGCCGAAGCCCTTTGGCGCTGCCATGATGTGTATTTTATCCCCGGGTACTATCCGCGTGTGGATGACCGCGGGGGTGTTGTTGTTCGTATTTTTGCGCTCCAGCGGGTCGCCGACTATCGAAAGGCGCAGCTTTCCGTTGACGTAACCCTGCGCAACTCCTGCGTTGACAGCGTCCTCAAACGCTTCGCCGGTGATGTGTACGTCCTGACCTATCTCCGCGAATATCACCGCCATGCCCGTGTCCTGGCATATCGGCACGCCAAGTTCCGCTGCGCAGTCGATGTTGCTCACGATGTCGCCGAGTACGCTGCGGCACAGGGGGCTTTCCTCCTTTTCGGCGCTGGCGGTTATGCATTCCCGCATGCCGCAGGGGAGCCTGAGATTCGCCTGCTCGCACAGCCTGGCGACGGTCTCGGTGATGGCTGAAGATGGAATTTCTCGCATTGTCTGTAATTCCTTTCTGGTGTGTTGTATGTAAGTACCTGCGGTGCGACGGGTCCTGTCCGTGAAAATTACCGCAAAATACTCTGAAAAGCAAAATAATCCACTGAGATAATCGGCGATTTGCATGGATTTGTTGAAAAAACTGTTGACAAATCCGCTGTAATGGGGTAAAATAAATATGGTATGTCATATTCTGCCCGATTTCTTCTGCCAGAATATGTAACCCCATTTGAGAATGATAGACACCATGTTTATTATACTATATATTGCAAAGAAAATCAAGGAGAATTTTTGATGAGCGGAATTGAGATTTTGGGAACTGGCACATATGTGCCGGAATTTGTTGCAGATAACGACAAGTTCGCAGAGTTCCTCGACACTTCTGACGAATGGATAACCCCGCGCACTGGTATCAAGCAGCGCCATATCCTCACCGACAAGCCCGGTTACTACATGGGCGTGGAGGCGGCAAAGAACGCGCTCGCTGACGCCGGCGTTAAGCCCGAAGAGATCGACCTCGTGCTTGTTTCCACCTGCACCCCGGATTTCTTCTATCCCTCCACCGCGTGCCTTATCCAGAAGAAGATAGGCGCCGTGAATGCTGCGGCTTTCGATGTCAACAGCGCCTGCACGGGCTTCATCACCGCGACGGATATCGCGCAGAAATACCTCGAGACCGGTCACTACAAGACGATACTTGTCGTTGCGTGCGAGCGTCTTTCCGGTCAGCTTGACTATACCGACCGTTCGATGTGCATACTGTTTGGCGACGCTTCCGGCGCTGTCGTGTACAGAAAGTCCGACAAGCCGTTCTATTCAATGCTCGGCGCTGACGGCGACGAGTTCGAGGCTCTCTACTGCAAGATAAACTACGACCCCAACTGCCCGTTCTATGAGACCAGTGAAGGCGAGGAGCCGTGGGACGCAATGTTCGACACCGACTCCAAGAAGAAATTCCTGCAGAGCGACGGACATGCGGTGTACAAGTTTGCGGTGAATGCCATGGCCAACGCGGTGAAGAATGTCGCTGCCCAGGGTGGTTACGACATCAACGACCTGGATATCGTTATCCCGCACCAGGCAAATCTCCGCATAATCAAGAAGGCGACTGAGATCCTCGGTATCCCTGAGGAGAAGGTTTACACCAATATCGCGCGTATGGGCAACGTTTCCAGCGCGTGCATTCCGGTGTGCCTGGACGAGATGAGAAAGCAGGGTCTTGTCAAGCCCGGCATGAAGATATGCTTTGTTGGCTTCGGCGCAGGGCTGACCTACGGCGCGCTTATTTTTGAGACATAATTCCAGATAAACAACTGACGAAAGGAAAAAGAATACAATTATGGCAGGAACAGCACTTATAACCGGCTCCAGCCGCGGCATAGGCGCAGCAATCGCTAAGCGTCTTGCAAAGGACGGCTATAACATCATCATCAACGACGTTTCCCAGGAAATTCTCGACACCGCAGGAAACGAGGTGGCAGAGGCCTGCCGCGCGCTCGGCGTACAGGCAGAATGCTATGCTGCGGACGTTTCGGATTATTCTCAGTGCGAGGCGATGGTGAAGTGGGCCAGGGAAAAGTTCGGTACGATAGACGTTCTCGTTAACAACGCAGGCATCACCCGCGACGGACTTATGGCGCAGATGAGCGAGGAGGTCTACGACCTGGTTATCCGCGTAAATCAGAAGTCCGTGTTCAACATGACAAAGCTGGTGGGCAAGGTCATGATACGCCAGCGCAGCGGCAGGATAGTCAACCTGGCTTCCGTTGCGGGACTTTATGGCAACCCGGGTCAGATGAACTATTCCGCTTCAAAGGGCGCCATTATCGCGATGACAAAGACCACAGCCAAGGAACTCGGCAGCCGCGGCATCACATGCAACGCGGTAGCCCCCGGATTTATCCAGACCCCCATGACTGACAAGCTCACAGAGGAGCAGCGCGCGGCAATGCTGGCTCAGATAGCCATGAAGCGCTACGGTCAGCCTGAGGAGATCGCGGGCGTGGTATCTTTCCTGTGCAGCCCGGACTCTTCCTATGTAACAGGTCAGATAATCGAAATAAGCGGCGGTCTGAGCATGTGATCAAATTCGGAATTCATAATTCGGAATTCGGAATTTCGGTTGTCCCACTTCGTGGGACGTATTATAATTCATACAATAGGATAACAGCCGCGACAGCGGCACAATAATTCCGAATTCCGTATTCCTAATTCCGAATTTGCAGATCACATTTCACCCGTGCAGAAACAATAAAACAAAAATTTACAAATTGTTGGAGGATCAACGTTTAATGGACAGACGAGTGGTAATAACCGGACTGGGAGCAGTCACCCCTTGCGGAAATTCCCCCGAGGAACTGTGGAACAGCCTTATGGCGGGAAAGCACGGCTTTGAGCTGGCGCCCTGGTTCCCGGATCAGGAACCGGATAATCTTTCGGTAGTCGCCAGGGTAAAGAACTTCGACCCGTCCGAGTATTTTGACAAGAAGGAACTGCGCCGTAACGACGTCATCGTGCAGTACGCAGTGTACTGCGCAATGCAGGCTCTCAAGGACGCAGGCACAGACCTCAGGGACATCGACCCATACCGCGTCGGCGTAGTTATCGGCAGCGGCATCGGCGGAATTTACACCACCGAGGAAGAGATGTCGAACTACCATAACAAGGGCAACAAGCGCGTCGGCGTGTTCACCATCACCAAGATGATAGGCAACATGGCTGCCGGAGAGGTGGCTATCCGCACTGGTTTCAAGGGAAGCAACTTCTGTGTTACCACGGCCTGCGCAAGCGGAACTCAGTCCATCGGCGAGGCGTTCCGTTCCATCAAGCACGGCTATCTGGACGCTGCAATTGCAGGCGGCACTGAGCACAGCGATATCGGCTTCTGCTATGCTTCGTTCAACAACATGCACGCAATTACACGTTCCACTGATGTGGACAGGGCTTCCATTCCGTTCGACGCGGAGAGAAGCGGTTTCGTGCTGGGCGACGGCTGCGGTCTGCTGGTTCTTGAGGAATACGAGCATGCAAAGGCGCGCGGCGCGAAGATATATGCAGAGATATGCGGCTACGGCAGCACCTGCGACGCTTACCACGAAACCAGCCCCGACCCTGAGGGCAAGGGCGGCGCGATGGCAATGAAGTTCGCGTATGAAGAAGCCGGAATGAAGCCGGAGGACATCAACTACATCAATGCCCACGGAACTTCCACCTCAATGAACGACCGCACCGAGACCATGGCAGTCAAGGAAGCTTTCGGCGGTCATGCAAAGGATATCGCGATAAACTCCACCAAGTCCATGACGGGACACCTGCTCGGTGCTGCCGGAGGCGTGGAGGCTATAGTCACTGCGATGTCGATAAAGAACAGCAAGGTTCACATGACGCTTGGTTATAAGGTTCCCGACCCTGAGTGCGACCTCGACTATGTAACTGAGGGCGCAAGGGAAATGAAGATAACCGGCGCACTGAGCAATTCGCTGGGCTTCGGTGGACACAACGGCTGCATCTGCATGCGCCCTGTTGACTGACCCGGAAAGGAGTGCTGAAAATGGCAAACAAGACGATCGAAACAAGACCCATCGAGGACACCATCGAGTGTATCGAGGCTCTTGCTGAAATAGTTAAGAAGAACGACCTCGGAAAGATCCGCATAAGCAATGAGGATCTCGAGATAGTAATCGAGGGAAAGAAGTGCCCTCCTCCCGCCCCGG
>HF989522.1:4802-12275 GCA_000432175.1 Eubacterium sp. CAG:786 | reverse complement strand
CCCCTGCAGCGGAGCAGGCTGCCCCTGCGGCTGAGGTTTCCGGCAATATCATCACTTCCCCCATCGTGGGAACATTCTACGCTTCCCCCTCTCCTGAGAAGCCCGCATTCGTCAAGGTCGGCGACACCGTCAACGTTGGCGACGTCGTGTGCATAATCGAGAGCATGAAGCTTATGAACGAGATAAACAGCGAGTTCAGCGGAAAAGTAGCAGAGATCTACGCAAAGGACGGTCAGCCCGTTGAGTATGGTCAGAAGCTCATGAGAATTGAATAAGGAGCCGCAGATGACACTTAACCTCGAACAGATAAAGGAAATAATCCCGCACCGCGACCCGTTCCTGCTCATAGACGAAGTCACCGAGCTGGAGCCGGGCGTGAGCGTCACCGCTAAGAAGTACCTCAAGCCTGACGAATACTGGTTCAAGGGCCACTTCCCCGGACAGCCCGTGCAGCCCGGCGTGCTCATGATAGAGATGCTGGCGCAGGCAGGCGCTGTCTGCGCGCTCAGTCTCCCCGAGAACAAGGGTAAGATAGCGTTTTTTGCAGGCATCGACAAGGCGCGCTTCCGCGGCACCGTCGGACCCGGCGATACGCTGGAGCTTCACGTCACAATGACAAAGAAGAAGGGTCCGATAGGCTTTGGCGACGCGGTTGCAACAGTCAACGGCAAGAAGGTAGTCACCGCTGAGATATCCTTTGCAGTGGCAGACCCAGCCCCCAAGTCTGAATAAAATCTGGAGCTGACAGAATGTTTAATAAGATACTTATTGCGAACCGCGGAGAAATCGCTATCCGTATAATGCGCGCATGCCGCGAGATGGGAATAAAGACGGTGGCAGTCTATTCCGAGGCTGACCGCTCCGCTCTGCATGCCCAGATAGCGGACGAAGCGGTGTGCATAGGACCGGCTGCTTCCAAGGACAGCTACCTCAACACGAAAGCGATAATCGCGGCGTGTGAGATAACCCATGCACAGGCGATACACCCCGGTTTCGGCTTTCTCTCTGAGAATGCGGATTTCGCGCGGTTGTGCCGCACCTGCGGTATAACATTCATAGGTCCGTCGCCCGAGGTGATGGACGCGATGGGCGACAAGGCTTCCGCAAAGCAGACGATGATATCTGCGGGAGTACCTGTGGTCCCCGGTTCCGACGGCATCGTGCCCACCATTGAAGAAGCCCGCAGGGTAGCCGCAGAAATAGGCTATCCCGTTATGATAAAGGCGACTGCCGGCGGTGGCGGCCGAGGAATACGCCTTGCGGAGAGCGAGGAGCACCTGGAGGCGCAGTACATCGCGGCTCAGCAGGAGGCGCTCGCGTGCTTCGGCAACGGCGACGTTTATATTGAGAAGTTCATCGTTAACCCGCGCCATGTGGAGATACAGCTTCTCGCTGACAATCACGGCAATGTCGTGCACCTGGGCGAGCGTGAGTGCTCCCTCCAGCGGCACAACCAGAAAGTCCTTGAGGAAAGTCCCAGCCCCATCATGACCCCGGAACTCCGCGAGAAGATGGGAACGGCTGCCGTGGCTGCTGCGAAAGTCAGCGGCTACCAGAATGCGGGCACGATAGAGTTCCTTGTTGACAAGGACAGGAACTTCTACTTCATGGAGATGAACACCCGTATCCAGGTTGAACATCCGGTAACTGAACTCGTCACCGGAATAGACCTCGTAAAGGCGCAGATAAAGGTCGCAGCAGGCGAGAAACTGGGCTTCACGCAGGACGACGTGCACCTCACCGGGCACGCTATCGAGTGCAGAATAAACGCCGAGGACCCGCGGCACAACTTCCGTCCCTGCCCGGGTACGATAAAGTCGCTGCACACGCCCGGTGGATTTGGCGTGAGAATAGACAGCGCAGTCTATGCGGGGTACACGATACCACCGTATTACGACAGCATGATCGCAAAGCTTCTCGTTAAGGCGCCCACCCGCGAGGAAGCGATAAAGAAAATGCGCGTGGCGCTTTCGGAATTCATCATTGAGGGCGTTGAAACGAACATAGATTTCCAGCTTTGTCTGCTCAAGGACGAGGATTTCGAGGCAGGCAATTTCGACATAGGTTTCCTTAACCGCAAGAACGTGATGGGGGAGTGAGCTGAATGGCAATTGAAGATCTTTTCAAAATAGTCAAAGAGCGCTTCGTGGCTGAACAGCCCGCTGTTCCCGCTGCCGAGAGCGACGTTGAGATACCGCAGGACCTGCTGTTCAAGTGCCCGCGCTGCGGTGCGGTGGTGTATAACCGTGAGTTCACGGCGGCAATGAAAGTCTGCCCGAAGTGCAACTACCACGCGCGCCTCACCTGGCAGGAGCGCCTGGAACTCACCGCTGATAAGGACAGCTTCCAGGAATTCGACGCGGATATGAGATCGCTTAACCCCATCGGCTTCCCGAAGTACGAGGACAAGATAGCGAAGATGCAGCAGCAGTGCGACATGAACGACGCCATCAAGACCGGCGTCTGCACCATACGCGGCTACCGCACGGTGATAGGCATAATGGATTCCCACTTCTTCATGGCGAGCATGGGCAGCGTTGTGGGCGAGAAGATAGCAAGGGCGTTTGAATACGCGACCGAGCATGGTCTGCCGGTGGTGATGTTCACGGCTTCCGGCGGCGCGAGAATGCAGGAGGGTATCATCTCCCTCATGCAGATGGCAAAGACCAGCGGCGCGGTTAAACGTCACAGCGACGCGGGCGGGCTTTACATTTCGGTGATGACCGACCCCACCACGGGCGGCGTTACGGCTTCATTCGCGAGCCTGGGCGACGTTATCCTGGCAGAGCCGAAAGTTCTTATAGGATTTGCGGGCAGGCGCGTTATTCAGGACACCATACGCCAGCGGCTGCCGGACGATTTCCAGTCCGCAGAGTTCCAGCAGGAATGCGGCTTTGTTGATATGATAGTCGAGCGCGGCATGATGAGAAAGCGCATTTCAAATATTCTGAAGCTGCACGGCTTCCCGAAGGAGGCTTACAGAAGATGAGCAATTTAACAGCCTGCGAAAGACTTGAGCTTATCCGTCACAAGGACAGACCCACAGTCAACGACTATATCCCCGCGATGTTCACGCGGTTCATGGAATTCCACGGCGACAGGCTCTACGGCGACGACGCTGCGATAATCGGCGGCATCGGCTACCTGAGCGATACCCCGGTGACTGTGCTTGCGCAGGTCAAGGGCAGAAACCTTGAGGAGAACAAGCGCTCCAATTTCGCAATGCCCCACCCTGAGGGTTACAGAAAGGCTCTGCGGCTCGCAAAGCAGGCAGAGAAGTTCCACAGACCGGTCATATGCCTGGTGGATACCCCCGGTGCATTCTGCGGCGTGGAGGCTGAGCAGCGCGGTCAGGGTGAAGCTATCGCGCGCAATCTGTATGAGTTCATGACGTTAAAGACCCCGGTGATCTCCGTGGTGCTGGGCGAGGGCGGCTCCGGCGGAGCGCTCGCGATGGCAGTGTGCGACGAACTCGCGATGCTGGAGAACGCGCTGTATTCCGTTATCAGCCCCCGCGGCGCTGCGTCCATTCTGTGGAAGGACGGCACAAAGGAAAAGGAAGCCTGCGAGGTGCTGAAGATCACCGCAGAGGACCTGGTGAGCTTCGGCGTGTGCGATAAGATAATCGCGGAGCCCACCGGCGGCGCCCACATGAGCAAGGAGCAGACAGCCGATAATATTTACGAATATCTGGTGGACGCGGTATTCCGTCTTAAAAAGGCAGACACGCAGCAGCTGCTGGAGCAGCGTTATGCGAAATTTAGAAAAATCGGCATGTTTACTGAATAAATTTGTAGAAAATTCTTTGCAAAAAACTTCGTACAGGGCTTGATTATTTGCGTGGTATGTTATATAATATATCATGAAATGTTTCCGGAAGGGACTTAATAACAATTATTATGGAGGGTTTATACAATGGTATTTGACAAGGTTAAGGAGCTTATCGCTGAGCAGCTCGACGTTAAGGCTGACGACATCACCGAGGCTTCCAACATTCAGGACGACCTGGGCGCTGACTCCCTGGACGTAGTTGATCTGGTAATGGCTCTTGAGGACGAGTTCGACGTTGAGATCCCTGAGGATCAGGTAGAGAACATCAAGACTGTCGGCGACATCGTTAAGTTCATCGAGGACAAGCAGTAATTCTCAAAGACAAATATTCCCCACCGTTTACGCGGTGGGGTTTTGTTTTATCCGGGGTATTCCCGATACAGAGAAAATGCAGGACCGAAGCCCTGCATTCTCTGTTATATTGGGGGGAGAGTGGTGTCTTACTTAGCCTTGATCTTGTAGATCTTGGAAGCGGAAGAGTAGATGCGCTTGCCGTCTACAGTCACGTAGGACTTGATATAGTAATAGTAGATCTTGCCCTTTACTCCGGTGGAGTCGGTGAATGTCATGTCATCGGGGTCGTAGCTTTCAACCTCGCCTATCAGCTTGCCCTTGCCCTTTGCAGAATTGCGGCGATAGATAGCGTAACCGTCGGCGTAGTCGGACTGTGCCCATTCTAAGATGATGCCGTCAGCGGTGGACTTGCGGTAGGTTATCTTTACCTTGTCGGGGCGTACTGTTACAGTGACCTTTCTGATCTTTGCGGGGTTGGATTTCGCGGTGACGGTGATAACAGCCTTGCCTGCGGAAACGCCGGTAACGGTGCCGTTTTCATCCACTACCGCAACGTCCTCGTTGGAGGAGGAGTAGAGCAGGGTCTTGTCGTCCGCGTTAGCGGGGTATATCTTAGCCTTGAATGTGAATGTGCCGTCGATATTGATAGTCTTTGACTTCGCAGGAGAAACTGAGAAGCTGGAGACTGCTGTAGCAACGGTAACGGTGCATGTAGCAGTCAGACCGTTGCTTGTGGTAGCAGTGATAACTGCGGTGCCGTTTTTCAGGGACTTTACAAGACCGCTTGCGTCAACGGTCGCAACTGCGGTGTTGGAGCTGGTCCATGTAACAGTCTTGTTGGAAGCGTCGCCGGGAGATACGGTGGCTGTAAGTCTTGCGGTGTTATTGGGCTTTAACGAGAGCGTAGGCTTGTCAAGGGTGATCTTGTCAGCCTGTACGACCTTCTGGCAGAGACCGTCGTTGAATACTACCGCAGGCTCGGTGTTGGAGCCGCCGTTGCCGTTGCCAACCTGACCGTAGGTGTTGTCGCCCCAGCAGTAGAGCACGTTGTTCTCATCGATGCAGCCTGCGAAGCTGTCGCCGAGGCTGACCAGCTGAACATTGTTCTTGACATACTTGCTGAACGAGTAGGAGTTCTTGCTGGAGCCATTGCCGAGCTGTCCCTTGGAGTTGTTGCCACTGGTGTAGAGGTCGCCTGCGTCAAGCAGCGCGGAGAAGCTGCCGAAGGTGTAAACGCTGTCGCCGGTAAGTCCAACTCTTGTGGGAGTTCTCAGTCTGATGTCATCAGTGCCGAGCTCACCGCTGGAGTTGTCGCCCCATGCGTAAACCGCGCCGTCCATCATTATTGCGATGGTGTGGTTGCCGTCTGCCGCAATGGAGGAAACGGACAGGGGGTTATCCTTCTTGTCTGTTATTTCGATGACTACAGGCGTATCAACTATCCTGCTGTCGGTTTCTATGCCAAGCACCTTGGAGGAGTTGCTGCCCCAGCCGTAGAGAGTGCCGTCGCTTGCCAGAGCATAGCAGTGGTTGGAACCTGCCGCGATATCAGTGATGCCGCTGGATACAACGCTGTCAACTTCCTGCGGGTATTCAACGGTCTTGTTGTTGCCGCAGAGTCTGCCTGCAACGTTGCTGCCCCAGCCGTAAACGTCGCCGTCGATGAGAGCCAGCGCGAATTCGTCCTGGAACTCTATCTTGTCGATATTTCCGCCGGAAAGATACTCATTTAATGTAGGAGTGGAAACGGCATTGCCACGGGTCTTCATACCGAGGAGGTAGCGGGAGTTGTCGCCGAATACATAGACATTCTTGTCGGAAGTCTGAACGATCGTGACCTTGTTGCCGCACCATACGTTTATCGCCTCGCCCTTGAGCGAAACGCGGGTGGGCTTTGTCTTGGAGCTTCCGGAAACGCCCAGCTGACCCTTGTCGTTGTTGCCCCAGGTGTAAAGGTAGCCTGTTTCGTCGATGGCAGCTGCGTGGTCCGTACCTGCGGAATATGCGATAAAGCGTCTGCCGACCTGAACCGGTTTGTTGACCATAGAGCTTGTTGTGGAGAACAGCTCGCCATACATGCCTGAACCTGCAGTAGATACCCTGCCGTTAGTCTTGAGCATAACGGAATGGTGCTCACCGAATGCGATGGAAACAACGCTGGAGGTTACGAGCGAAGGCTCGTCCAGGTCGTCGGTCTTTCCGTTGTGGAGCTGGCTGCTGTCGTTGTCGCCCCAGGTGTAGAGGGAACCGCTTGTGTTCACTGCGCCGGAGGAATTTCCACCCGCGAAGATAGCGCTTGCGTTCTTGATATCGGATTTTTCGAAGGAATTGCTGCTGGAATAGCTGTCGCCGATACCCAGCTGACCCTCGCTGTTGTCGCCGGCTGCCATTACGGTGCCGTCAGTCATGAGCACGAGGGAGTGGTCGTTGCCTGCCTCTGCCTGAGCGGCTCCCTTGTCGATGACCTTTTTCAGCGTGGACTGGTCGGAATAGCTGCCGGTACCGAGCTGACCGTTGTCGTTGCTGCCGCATACCAGCACTTCGCCGTTGTTTGTGACAACAAGCGTGAAGCCGTCGCCTGCCGCGATGTCTGCTGCGTTGTCAGTCAGCTTTGTTTCGGAGTTGGTCTGGTAGTTGGAGGCAAATCCGAGCTCACCGGACTCGTTGGTTCCCCAGCCGACAACAGTGCCGTCCTTGAGCAGCGCGATGGTGTGGGTGTCGCCGGGTGCTACCTCGACAACATTTTCGCGGAGCTTCTGGGGCTTGTATATGTAGTCGGAGGAGGACCTGGGATCTATCTGTCCGTTGGTGTTGTCGCCCCAGCCGTACAGAGTACCGTTCTGGTCTATCGCAAAGCTCACATCGTCGTTTGCTGCGACGTAAACCACCTTGTCCATTACCTTTTTGCCTGTTGACTCGGTCTCAGAAGAGCCTATGCCCAGCTGCCCCTTGCTGTTATCGCCGGCAGCCCACAGCGACATGTCGCTCTTGATGACCAGGCTGTGATTTTCGCCTACTGCGATGGTGTTCACGCTGACGCTGCCCTGTGCTGCTGAAGCAGTCAGCGGTATCATCGTCATGATCTGCGTTGCGCATAGCGTAGCAGCCAGTATCTTTGCTTTTTTGTTCATATTTTCTCCCTCCATATCAATAACATTGATTTTGTAAAGCTGCGCCTGTCTGCGCAGCCGGCGTAAATTGCCTTTCATGATATAAAACAACTCAGCACCCCTAAAGGTTGCATGAATTGCAAAATATTTTACGATAAAATTTTACGCCTGGTTTTTATATATAATGACGAATAAATTCTGGAAACGTTGCACAAAAATACACCAAAATAATATTATA
>HF989522.1:1596-4748 GCA_000432175.1 Eubacterium sp. CAG:786 | reverse complement strand
GCTGAACCGCACTTTTTTGTAAAAAATATCAACAGGGTATTGCCAAAACTGAAATTATGTGCTATACTGAATGTATGTAGGCGGCTCCAGGGGGTACTGTGCCGCCCGGAAGATAAACGAACTTGAAAATATATTAAGAATGTTAAGGAGAGGATCTTTATGAAACTCACAAAAAAGATCGCTGCTGCGGCTCTTTCGGGCTGCATGGCTCTTGCGTCTGTGCCTGCGGTGCTTCCCGTGACCGCGTACGCTGCAGATACTGCAATCAGCAAATATTATGACTCCAAGGATATCGTGTGGGACGAGGACAGCTCCCTGTTCCTGTGCGTGGGTGAGACCACCCCGAACGAGAAGTTCCTCAAGGTGCTGCAGAATGCCACCGGCAGGAGAGATTACGCCCTCATCACTTTCGGCGACCTTGAAAAGATCACCTCGCTGAATGCAAGCGGTATCGGTCTTGAAGGCGTTCCGCGCATCATCGAGTACATGACAAGGCTTCGCACGCTCGACCTTTCAAAGAACAAGCTGCGCAGCTCCACAGTCACAAACATCGACCTTTCCGACTGCTATCAGCTGAACACGCTGGATATCAGCTACAACTTCCTGACTTCCGTGCCCGCATGGTACACGGCAAGCACAGCGAATAACAAGAACATCAGCTACAACCTCATCAACACCACAAACCAGAGGAACCTCGTTGTAAGCCCCAATGTGTATTACTTCGGTCTGGAGGATTCACTCACTGATAAGGAACTTGCTGCTTTCAAGGACAAGGTGCTTTCCACCGTTAAGCTGAACGACGGCAGCCTGCTGCCCGAGTACTTCTACGACCCGCTGCTGAGCAAGTACGATATTCCCCAGGACCCCGGAAAGGGCTACCTCACCAACGATAACATCGACTTTGATATCGATGTCAGCGCGTATGTTACAAACGGCGTTGTCAAGAAGGCTGGTTCCGTCAAGGGTACTGTCTCCCTGTTCGTGCCGGGTGCTTCCAACAACCCGAAGATACAGGCAGAGGTGACTGTATACTTCCTCGACGGCAACGACCCGTCAACGATAAAGTTCCGCCTGGAGAGCCTTATCGCAGAGTGCGAGAAGCTCAATGCAGATACATACACCACCCCCACATGGACTGTATTCTCCAACCAGCTCAAGACTGCGAAGGCTATCTATCAGTACAGCAACACCGACCAGGAAATGCTGAAGAACGCACTCGACAGCCTGACTGAAGCAAAGAAGCAGCTCGTCGAGGGCGTAAACACCAACACCAAGAAGATACTCACCGACCTGCTCGCGATAGCAAAGACCTACAAGGAAGCAGACTACACCGCTGAAAGCTGGCGCAAGCTGACAAACGCTATAAATCTGCTCACCGACGCAAGCGAGAACAAGAGCACTTCCCTTGACGACGCGAACGCAGCCATAAAGGCATTCCAGGACGCGCAGAACGCCCTGACTGCAACCAAACAGGAGAAGCCCGCGATAATCACAAAGGCTGAGTTTGAGGCGATTTACGGCGACAACAAGACCGTCACCGCAAAGGGCGCCACCAAGGACGGCTGCAAGTATTCCTGGAAGTTCACAGGCACCGATATCACCAAGCCCGCGGATTTCGACCCCGAGGTCAAGTACGAGAGCAAGAATGAGGAAGCTATCCGCTTCGAGGCTGGCAGCGCCAGCGATTACCAGCTGATCTCATTTGCCGAGGAGAAGGCTTTCCCGGGAACGGGCGAACTTACGCTCGACGTTTCCAAGGTGTACAAGAACGGCGTTTACAGGCTGTATAAGTACAACACTTCCACAAAGAAATCAGAATTCGTAAGAGAAGTCACCGTTGAGGACGGCTCTGTTACCACAAGCTTCAGCGAGGGTGGAGATTATTTCATCAGTTCTGTTCTGCAGAATTTCCAGATGATCTCTTCCAACTTCGATATCAACCACGACAAGCGCACCATCACCGCGAAGTTCAAGCAGGTGTACACCGTTGCTGATTTCCGCAACAACATCGAAAACGGCAGCGCAGTCAACATCACCAAGGCTGACGGCTCCGCAGTGACTGAAACACAGCGCATTGCAACCGGCATGCTGGCTTCCGCTCCCAACAGCGACGCAAGCTACACGCTTATCGTCATGGGCGATATCGATGGCGACGGTTATGTAACGGCGCTCGACGTGGTTTATATCCTCAGGGCATTGACCGGAGAGATCACCATGGATACTTATGCCTCAAAGGCTGCCGGAGATGTCAACGGAGATGGTTATGTAAGAGCTAATGACGCTTCGGTGCTCCTCAAGTACATCGTCGGCGTTGAGTAATTAACTCAGACGTCCGTCTGGAGGTCAGATGAACACAAAGACCATAGCAGAAAACCGCATAGTAAGGCACGAATACTTCATCATCGAGAGCATAGAGGCCGGTATTGAGCTTTTCGGCACCGAGGTGAAGTCTATCAGAAACGGCGGCGTTAACCTCAAGGACTCATGGATTTCCATTGACAACGGAGAGGCTTTTATCCGCAACATGCACATTTCCCCCTATGAAAAGGGCAACATCTTTAACAAGGACCCGTACCGCGTGCGCAGACTCCTGATGCACAAAAAGGAGATACTGAAACTCTTCGGGCAGGTGAAGCAGGGCGGTTATACCCTGATACCGGTGTCGCTGTATTTCAAGGACTCCAGGGTAAAGGTGCAGGTCGGTCTGTGCAAGGGCAAAAAGCTCCACGACAAGCGCGACGACATGGCAAAGCGCGACGCAGGCCGCGAGATAGAGCGTGCAATGAAAGAACGCAACAGATAATGACGATCCCCCTCCGCGACCGGAGGGGGATTTCAGTCTGTCGAAAAATCTCAATTTACCTGCGCAGCGGGCTTTGTGCTTGACTTTTTGCGGATAAAGCCTTATACTATTATTATGTTATTATGTCATTCAGCGGTCGCGTCGCAGGTTTCTATCAGTCCGGCGCCGTCGTCTGTCCAGACTTCCTGCTGGTCGGTGGTGGTGTTGAGGTAATCTATAAGCCCGCTGTATATCGTGAATGCAAGCTGCTGCTGATACTCAGCGGTGGCAAGCTTTGCTTCCTCGTCGGGATTTGAAAGGAAGCCGCATTCTATCATCAGCGACGGGTTCTTGTTGGATTTCAGCAGGA
>HF989522.1:0-1569 GCA_000432175.1 Eubacterium sp. CAG:786 | reverse complement strand
AGCGGGAACAGTTCGTCGCCGGTGAGCTTTATTTCGCGGTCGTTGCCCGGCTGCAGCTGCGCGAAGCGGCTCTGCATAAGCTGCGCGAGCGTGCGGTTGCCGGGATTGTTGTTGTTATAGAACATCTGCCCGCCGAAGTACGCGGGGTCGGTGAAGTTGTTCTGGTGGATACACAGAAATATGCTGTCCGGGTAACTCTGGATAAGCTCCAGACGGTTATCCATGTCGGAAAGCTTCTGGTTGCGTATCCCCTCGGTCCCCGGGTCGTATATCGAGATATCCTCGCTGCGCGTCAGCACCGTCTGGAAGCCCGAAAGTTCCAGCAGCTGCTGCAGCCGCAGCACTACGGCAAGGTTCACGTTCTTTTCAAGGGTGCCGTTTTTGCCTACGGCGCCGCTGTCAAGTCCACCGTGCCCCGCGTCCAGGACTATCACTGGCTTGTCGGAAACGTCCGCGGCTGCCGGGAGCGCGTTGTCAGTCACCCTTGCGCAGACCGCGAGCATTGTGAATGCCGCTGCCATGCTGATGGCAAATTTAAGTGATTTTTTGTTGAGTTTCATGTTCATACCCCCGGAGTTTCGTTGATATAGTGCTGCGGAAGTCACAGCCGCATTCTGGACAAATCCCTATTTGTCCAATTTATATGAGGCTTGTCGGGGGATTATTACCATACAAAGGAGAAAATATGGCAAAGATAAAAACCGTGTTCGTGTGCAGCGAGTGCGGTCAGGAATACTCAAAGTGGAACGGCAGGTGCACTGCCTGCGGAAGCTGGAACACCATTGAAGAAGCAGAGCCTGCTCCCCTTATAGGCGGCAAGGCAGGCACCCCGGTGGGGGAACTGAAATTCTCGCCGATAGACGACATCAGCTATGAGGATGAGACCCGCTACGACACCGGCATTTCCGAACTGGACAGGGTTCTTGGCGGCGGTCTGGTGAAAGGTTCGCTGGTGCTGATAGGCGGCGACCCGGGCATAGGAAAATCCACGCTGCTGCTGCAGATATGCGGATTTATGAGCGGTCAGCACACGATTCTTTACGTTTCCGGTGAGGAGTCCGAGAGGCAGATAAAGCTGCGCGCGGACCGGCTGGGGGTCTCCGGCAGCAGTAATTTAATGCTCGCCTCCGGGAATAATTGTGAGAGTATTATACAGGCAGTAAAGAAATCCAAACCGGATATCGTTATAATAGACTCTATCCAGACGATAACCTCCACCGCGATAAGTTCGTCGGCAGGAAGTATCGTGCAGGTGCGGGAATGCACCAATGCGTTCATGCACCTCGCGAAATCCGAGGAGATACCGATATTCATAGTGAGCCACGTCAACAAGGACGGCGGCATCGCGGGACCGAAGATAATGGAACACATCGTTGACACGGTGCTGTATTTCGAGGGCGAAAAGCAGCTTTCCTACCGCATATTGAGGGCGATAAAGAACCGCTTTGGCTCCACGAATGAGATAGGCGTGTTCAACATGGACGATGACGGTCTGCACGAGGTCACAAACCCGTCGGAGATGATGCTTTCCGGCAGGATAACCACGGTTTCCGGCAGCGCGGTGGTCTG
>HF989521.1:24409-31985 GCA_000432175.1 Eubacterium sp. CAG:786 | reverse complement strand
AGCATGGGAATTCCTGAGGCGGCAGCGGTGTAGTCAGGGCTGCTGTTTGCCGTGAATATCACGCGTTCCTTTGCCGCGGGGGTATCCGGTGAAAATCTGCCGGTGAGATAAATACGCCGCTGGAACTGCGACACCAGCAGCAGTTCCGTGTAGATAAGTCCGGGGGTACCGGGGGCGCTCACTATTATACGGACATCGCTGCGGCCGGCAGGAAGCCTTTCCGGCAGAAACTGCACTCCACCCTGGCAGCACGAAATTTCTGCCGGAGCGGGAATGTTCACCGTCATGCGGAACGTGTTGTTCTCCTGCGCTGAAAGCTCACCCAGCGTCAGCGTGCGCGGAATGTCGAACATGCCGTCCTCGCTGCCGAAGCCGTTTACCGCTCCGAGGATCTCCACATTGCTGATTGCGGTCGGATAATTCGCCTGTATCGCGGTCTCGGTGACGTCGCCCTCGGTGAGTTCCACCCGCAGTCCCTCGAGCGTGACCCCGGGGGAATTCACGGTGATAACGCTGCCGTGGCGCGCCCATATCGTGGTGTTGTTCCCCACAAGCTTCATGGCGCGGTCTATGACCAGCGGACCTTCAAATTCGCCGACGTGGAGCGCTGCGGTGCCTCCGGTGGGTACCGCTGAAATAATATCGTTGATAGAACCTTCCGTCAAGCCGCTGCCCCCCCCTGGAAATGCTGATATTGGATTACACGTTAACGCCGTAAGCGCGGCAGAGGGCTTCAAGACCGCCCTGGTAGCCGGCTGCAACTGCGTTGAACTTCCAGTCGCCGTTGTAGCGGTAGATCTCGCATACTACCAGCGCTGTTTCGATAGAGAATTCCTCCATAAGGTCGAAGTGGATAACTTCCTCGCCGTTTACGTCGTCGGGGTTGTCGATCTTTACAACTCTTACGTAAGCGTTGGATACCTGACCGAAGTTCTGGTTGCGCTGCTGAGCGTCGAAAATAGTAACTGTTACTGCGATTTTGTCGATCTCCGGAGGAATCTTTGTGAAATCGATGATGATGGCTTCGTCGTCGCCGTCGCCCTCGCCGGTGCGGTTGTCGCCGGTATGGACTACTGCGCCGTTTCTGCCGTTGAGGTTGTTATAGAATACAAAGTCCTCGTCGCGGAGCACCTTGCCGTTTGCTCCCAGAAGGAATACGCTTGCGTCGAGGTCGAAATCATTGCCGCCGTCGTACTTGTTTGTGTCCCAGCCGAGTCCTATTCTTGCCATAGTAACGGACTTGTCAAGACTTACGCGCTGACCCTTGGAAAGATTTACTGCCATTTTGTTTTCCTCCTTAAAATGAACTATATGTGCCCATGGCTCACGCTGAATGACACAGCGCGAGCCGGGTGTGATTTACTTTTTGGAAACTGCGTTCATTATCGCTTTTCTGATGAGGTCTATCGGTATGATGGAGATCGCCATTACCAGGACCATGAGCCATTCGGTTACATTCAGACCGTATCCGCTGAGGATAGCGCCGCCGAGGTATGTCATGAGTATCTGTACCACTGCGATTATGCCGAATACCGTAAGGAAGCCCTTGTTTTTGCCGAGATTATCGAACAGGTTCACGCGGTCGGTTCTTGCGTTGAATGCATTGAACACCGCGATGAAGATGAAGAATGCGAAGTAAGCCGTGTGCAGGAACATGTGAGTTTCGCCCTCGATGGCGTTCTCACGCAGGAAGCCCCAGCTTTCCAGGAAGCTTACGCCGGGAACGTTCGGGTCGGCGGCGAAGCTGCCGAGTACCAGCATAGCGAGGGAAAGAATGAATGTCCATGCAGCGCCGGTGATTATCTGGCTCATCATGTTCTTGCTGATGATGTGCTCATTCCTGCGCTTTGGCTTTTCCGTCATGAAGCGGTGGAGAGCCGGCTCGCCGCCGAATGCAAGCGCCGCAAGGGTATCCATTACGAGGTTGACCCAGAGTATCTGGATAACGGAGAGCGGGTTGTCAAGTCCTACGAGCGGGCAGATGAAGCTTATCAGCACCGCGGAAACGTTGATAGTCAGCTGGAATACGATGAACTTCCTGATGGAGTTGAAGATAGTACGTCCGTACAGGATAGCCTTGTCGATGGAGTTGAAGTTGTCGTCCAGGATAACGATATCGCTGGCTTCCTTTGCAACTTCCGTACCGCCGCCCATTGCGAAGCCAACGTCCGCTTTCTTGAGGGCAGGGGAGTCGTTTACGCCGTCGCCGGTCATTCCGGCTACAAGGTCAAGCTCCTGGGCAAGGCGCACCAGTCGGCTCTTGTCGCTGGGGAGCGCTCTTGCGATAACGCGGATATTCGGGAGCATCTTCTTTATCTCGTCGTCAGAGAGCTTTGCAAGCTCGTCGGAGGTCAGGACAACGTCGGTGTCCTTTTCGAGAAGTCCCGCGTCCTTGGCGATAGCCACTGCGGTCTCCTTGCGGTCGCCGGTTATCATGACTACCTGCACGCCTGCGCCCTTAACTTCCGCGATGGCAGTTACGGACTCCGGACGTACCTCGTCGCGTATTCCCACAACGCCCACCAGAGTCCAGTTGTTGCTGTCGGGGAGCGCTTCCTCGCCGAGTGCGTCCTCGCTGGTTGCGATGGCAAGCACGCGGATAGCGCGCCCTGCGAGTTCGTCTATCTGCCTGTTGAGTTCAGTCATGTTGAACGGCTGCTTTTCGCCGTTCTCGTCCCAGTAGTGGGAGCAGCGCTGGAGTATCTTCTCAGGCGCGCCCTTGATAAGGGACAGGTCGTAGTCGCCGGTGACCTGGGTAGCGGAATACTTGTTCGTGGAGTTGAACGGGATATTGCCCACTGCCTTTACATTCGCAGTGCATGTGGAACCTGCAGCAAAGCCCAGGATAGCGCGCTCGGTGGCATTACCGCCGATGACCTTCATGTCCTTGCCCTCGCCGGAGATAATGGACAGGGTGTTCTTGTGAATGGAAAGCGACAGGATGTCCCTGAGTTTTCCGCCCACCTCGTCAAAGGTCTTGGACTCATGCAGCGCGCCGTTTATAAATGTGACTGCCTCGAGTTTACCCTTGGTGATGGTGCCGGTCTTATCGGAGAACAGGATATTCAGGGAGCCGGCGGTCTCGATACCTGCTACTTTTCTTACAAGGACGTTGTCCTTCAGCATCTTGCCCATGTTCTGAGCGGAAACTATCGCTATCATCAGCGGAAGTCCCTCGGGGACAGCCATAACGATGATGATTACCGCCAGCATAACGGACTGGATAACAGCCTCAAGCAGCGCAGCCCACTGGAATACGCCCTCGGCGAACAGGAAGCCCTCAATGCCGCCAGCGCCCATGAACAGGGTCTTGACGAGCATTGCCACTGCGATGGCGATACCGCCGATGTAGCCGAACTTGCTTATGCCGTCAGCCAGCTTGCCGAGTTTCAGCTTAAGGGGAGTTTCGCGGTCGTCTTCTACCTGGAGTTCGCTTGCGATCTTGCCATAAACGGATTTGTCGCCGACAACGGTGACTTCCATCACCGCATTACCGGAACATACGACGCTTCCGCGGAAAACCTTGTGCTCGTTATCGAAGTTCAGGCTCTCGTCGGTATCAGTCCAGCCCTCGGGGGTAGCTGTCTTCTTTGCCTCGCGGCTCTCGCCGTTGAGCACGGACTGGTCAACCTTGATGTCGCCGTCGATGAGGATACCGTCTGCCGGTATCTTATCGCCGGACTGCAACAGGATCGCGTCGCCGACAACGATGTCGTTTATTGCTACCTCGGCGATAACTCCGTTACGGTAGACCTTGCACATAATGCGCGAAGCCTCTTCCTGCAGCTTCTGGAACGCATTCTCGTTTCTGTATTCAGAGAATGTGGAAACCAGTGTTGCCAGTGCGATGGCGATGAAAATTCCTATCGGTTCGTACCATTCCGGGGCGCCTTCCTTGATTATGCCCACGCCGCCGAGAATTGCCAGCACGACGTTTATCAGCAGAGCCACGATGAGTATCTTTATCATCGGGTCGCCAAGATTGCCCTTGAGCTTATCCCAGAAGCTTTCGGACGCCTGTTCTGTCATGCTGTTGTCGCCGTATTTCTTTCGGGATTCCTCAGCCTGACTGTCTGTTAAACCAAATTGCTTCATACCATTTCCTCTCTCGAGCGGACTCAATGTACCGTCACCTCGCACAGCAGCCCGTTTTCGCGGTCTGTCATGCGGAACACGGCTCCGTCCTTAAGCTCGATAGCCTGTCCCCTGGGGACAAGCCTTCCCGTCGGGGAAGTCATTCCCTCGACGCCATTGTTGACGAGCAGCCACATACCGTTATGCCTGCAGATGTACGCACGCATTTCAGTGCCCGCCTTTTCGTCGTTATGGACGTTGGAAAAGATGTGCCAGTCGAACAGCGGCATCTGGTCGTATGCGATCAGTTCTCCGCAGTCTCTGTACACGCCTTTTTTGCCCCTCACCCCGCTCTTCAGTGTGAGCTTGATGACCTTGTCCGTAACTCGTGTTTTGCAGAAGGGGCATATCGGGTTATTCTCATCTCTGAGAATGAACCACTTCTTTGAGCAGCGGGGGTTTTCGCACCTCCGCAGTCTGTCCCAGGCTTTCAGCAGTTCGCTTTCCCACTCCATTGCCATTGGTCGCTCGGAGGGATTGTGCAGCCCGTCAACGAACGCGCGCAGGAAGAGTTTTTCCAGTCCCTTTGACAGCGACTGTATAGTCACGTCAAGGTCGGGGGGGCGATTGCTCCTGTCATTGGGATCTTCAATAAATGTAGCCATCGGCCCCATGCCAAGGAAGTCGTCCTCCTCAGCCGAAGCCGTGCTGTATACTTTAGGTCCTGCAAGCGGGTGTCGCAGGAACAGGTATTCGTAAATAAGCACCGGCAGCGCGTGCAGGTCGGTTGAAACGCACGGCAGGCAGCGCCGCTGGTCCCCGGGGTCGAATTCCATGGTCGCGATGACTTCCGGGGCGATGTAGCCCTTTGTGCCGCACACTTCCGGGGGGTATTTCCCGGGTACCACGAGCGAGTCTATGTCTATCACGACGGTGCTTCCCGTCTGGGGGTCTATCAGGACGTTGTTGCAGGAAAGGTCGGAGTGCGCCAGTCCTGCCTGGTGCATTCTGCGGACGCTGCGCGAAAGACATATTGCCGCGCTGAGCATCGTGCGGAAATCACCGAGCTCCCCGGGGCTTATGTATTTGCGCATACGCCCGGTGAACCAGTTGCTTTTCTTGTCCTTTCCCTTCAGGTTAAGCCCTGCGGTGGAAGCATTCTCTCCAAAAAAGAACCTCTGCGGGTAAGCCGGACAGACTATCCCGAATTCGGGCGCCCTGACTATCGCCACCGGCCAGCAGAAGCGGTTGCGGAAGTACTCCGCAGTCTTGCGGGAATTTCCTATCGCGCCTCCGTTTTCCTCCGGCACGGTGGGATTGTATATCCCGACTATCGTGCGTATGCGGTCCTGGACGTTGGGGTTCATTCCGTCGCGCGGGTCGTTGAAGAACTGCACGGCGTACTTTTTGTCGGGGGTGAAAAAGGTGTGTTTCATTCCGCCACGGGGAGCGTTTGCGTCATAGACGAAATCTATCGTCCCACCGCCCTCGAGAGAAGCGGTCACTATTTCACCGCTGTTCACTTTTTCACCGTTCCTTTCATTAACTTTCCGTTATATTTTAAGCTGATTAACTTTGAGTAATGTTAGTGCCTGAATATCGCATATTAATGCGGAATATGCATATTTATGATGTATCGCGCCGAATATACAATAAGTAATATACTGCTTTTATATTTCAAAATGTAATACAAGCTTGAATTACAAAATGTATAACAGCTGCAAATTATCACTTATTGTCGAGGCTTATCACAACGAGGGTGCGGTCGTCGAAGCTTCCGCGTTCGTTGTAATTATCGAGCCAGCACTGCAGGCGCTGTTCCGGCGTGTTACCGAGGGAGCTTCCCCAGGCTTCAAGAGAGTAGGGGGCAAGCGTATCCCGGTCGTCCCAGAGCGCGTTTATCGCTTCCGGGGAGCCGTCTTTCATCAGCTGCTTGGCGTACTGTATCGCCACCGGGCGCTGTTCCGGCGTCACCGACGGGAATTTCAGCGGGGCAGGCTCACGCTTTTCAGATGTATCGCCCCCGACAGGGAGAATTCCGTTGAGCCGCAGGTCAAGCATCAGGCGCTTCATCATGGGCTGCGCGGGGAAGTAATCGTCCGCAACGCCGTCGCTCATCAGCATTAATATGTCTGATCTGCCGCGGCTTATACGGATCTTGCGCGCTATCATTCCCTCGGAGACCATTCTTTCTGAGAGGAACTCAGTTTCACCGGAGAATGCGCCGCTGTCCGCTTCACCCAGCAGCCGGAAGCACTTGTCGTGGCTCTCGCTGCTGTCGATCGCGCAGATGCAGCCGTCGCCTATCTGCAGGGTAATAACGAACCGCTGCCGCTCGCCGCTTATCGTCAGTGGGATAGCCACCGCTGCCAGAAACGTGCTCCCCATGTCGGCGAGAGTGGGATTTCTGCCAAGGGTGGAGATGTAGTGTTCGTCGCTGTAGAGGCTCTTGAGCTTCTGTATCACCGCGTCGAACGCCTTTTCTGCCGCAGTGCGCATAACTGCCGCGAACTGCCCGCATGCGCCCAGGAACACATCTCCGCTGATGTCGCCTGAAAGTTTCTCACGGAGCGTTTCGTCCTTTGAGAACATCTCGGGCAGCGCAGCACTGAGGTATTCCACCGCGCCCTCGCAGCTGACCCTCGCGCCGATTCTCGAAAGCTGCTTGGAGCCTGCTCCGTCAGCGACTACCGCGATAAGGCAGCCGTCTGCTTCCGCAGTTTCGAACCAGTCGTCGCAGTTGGTGCCCTCGTGCTTGTGTTTCTTTCCGCGCACGCGTGCGCCGATGATATCGCCGGCTTCGGTGCGGGTGTATTTGCAGTGGCATTCTGTGTGGAGTTCCGTTCCGTCCTCTGCTATGGTGCGGTAGCGCCACATTGAAGCGGTGTGCTGCATCACCTCGCGGTCGGACATCCTTGGTTCAGCTGGCTTTTCGGGCTCGGCTGCGGGTGCTTCCTCTGCGGGCTGCCGGGCTGCTTCTCCGTCTGCCTGTTCGGCTTCGGGGGAATTAACTGGCACGCTGCCGGAAAGTTCCGCATGAACGGGCTGGGTAACTTTGTGAAGCCCCTCCGGGTCTATGCCGGGGAGCATATTCTCATCTCTGTCCATAATCCTCCCATCAGGGAACGATCGCAAATCCCTGAGGAGGCGGTGGCAGCTGGATAGCCTCTCCGGGCTTTGCGTCAATGCTCTTTGAGGAAGCCTTGATAGAGCCGGAAACCCATGCGAAGAACGCAGCAAGGTCGCCTGCGGTGAGGTTGTTCATCATCAGGACGTTGTTGGTTATCTTCCTGAGGGTATTGGTGTTTGCGTTTGCGCCGGCTGCGCATGCGATGATGTTGCTCGTGGAAACGTGCTTGAGCGCTTCTATCCCGTCGTCGAGATTGTCGGTGGGCGCGCCGTCAGTCAGCAGGAACACCAGGGGCTTCCAGTCGCCCTTCTGTGTGGGGGTGGAAGTTCTGACTTCGTTTCTGATACAGTCAGCGAGGACTGTGAGCGCGCC
>HF989521.1:23479-24355 GCA_000432175.1 Eubacterium sp. CAG:786 | reverse complement strand
TGCGGTCAGCTCCGGCTCCTTGAAGAGCATGAGCTCTGTCAGCGGGGAGATCTGGCGCGCGGTGCTGTTGAATGTTATCACTGAAAGGCACGCGGTCTCCAGCGCCTGCGGGTCGCCCTTGAGTTCGCTCAGGAGCGCCTTTATACCCTGCTTTACCGCTTCGATAGGCTCGCCTGCCATTGAACCCGAGCAGTCCAGAAGCAGGTAAACAGGTAATCTTCTGATGTAATCTGACATAAATTTGACCTCCATGAATTGCCGGATAACGGCATTTTATTGCTGCATATCATGCAGACTTTCCCTGAGATCCGTTTGCGGTGTAATAATTTTACATTTATACAGCCTGCTTATTAATAATTATAAACTAAAAACCCAGTTATGTCAATAGTAATTTAAAACATTTAACTACATCTTCCAGCCGTGGTAAAACTAAAGGGCTGCCGTGAAGCAGCCCTGTTTTATTCAGCGATTATGTCGTCGAATGTGCCCTGGCAGGCTTTCGCAAGGTCGCTGGGGGAAAGCTCCAGCTGTGTGCCCAGCTTGCCGCCGCTGACGATTATCTTGTCGTGGTCCTGCGCGGTGGAATGTATAACCGTCCTGAACTGTTTCTTCATTCCGATGGGCGTGCAGCCTCCCCTGATATAGCCGGTGACTGCGTTTATGTCCTTTACGTGCACCATTTCCAGCGATTTTTCACTCACCGAGCGCGCACATTTCTTCATATCGAGTTCCTTGTCCACAGGAAGAACGAACACGTAGTAATTCCCGCTCTTGCCTTTGGTGACAAGTGTTTTAAGGCAGGTGTCGCAGTCCTCGCCGAGAAGTTCAGCGATGTGGACTCCGTCGATGAACTCATCGCACTCGTATGTATGCACC
>HF989521.1:17685-23429 GCA_000432175.1 Eubacterium sp. CAG:786 | reverse complement strand
GTCCAGCAGGCGCATTGCGTTTGTTTTTATTTCTTTTTCTTTTGCCATATCGTGTTTCCTAACTTAAATAAATCAGAGGGGAAAACCCCTCTGATTTGCTGATGTTTTCAGATCTCGTCGTCTTCCTCACAGTCGAGGCATTCTGCGATGGACTTGTTTCTTGTGAGGAGATAAGCAACCGCTGCGGCTGCAATTGCTGCCAGTCCTACGATCCCTGCGATAACTACAAGCTTCTTTGTCATGATGGTTCCTCCTTTGAATTTCAGCGCTGATATCTTGCGGCAAGTTCCGAGATACTGTTGTCGTTTGTCGGCTCGCCGATCGCGTTAAATTTCCACTCGCCGTTGTAGAGATAGATCTCGCCGAATATCATTGCGGTCTTGCCGTCATAGTTTTCGGAGAGGTTATATCTGCAAAGTTCCGTGCCCTTTTCTGCGTCCACAAGTCTGATGAACGCGTTCTTTATCATGCCGAAATGCTGCTTGCGCTGCATAGCCTGATAGATGTTGACTGTGAACACTATCTTGGAATAAGCGTTGCCAAGTTTCGGCAGCTCCACCAGTATCTGCTCGTCGTCGCCGTCGCCCGCACCGGTGAGGTTATCACCCATGTGGTGGACTGCGCCTGTCTGGTGTGTGAGATTTCCGAAATATACTACGTCTATCGGACCGTTGAGCTTACCGGTCTGGGCGCTGATGAGCAGCGCGGAAGCGTCGCAGTCGATATCCTCGTGCTTTGAGAAGAGCGAGAATTTTCTGGGCGCCTCGTCCCAGCCAAGTCCGACAAGAATAGTCTTTAAGCCGGTGTTACCTTTTGTCAGGTCAACTTTCTGACCTTTCTGAAGATTAACGGACATGATTTACCTCCGAACATTTTATCAATATGCAGCATATGTCGCTATTGGGGCAGCTGAAAGGTTTTCCACCCTGTTCAACATTATCCTTACTATAATATACCACATATTTCAATAAAAATCAAGAGTATTTTCGCACGGCACGCAAAATTTGTCATTGATGCCCCTGTGCGCAAAAACCGCATAACAGCGCCAATGTTAAGTCCTGTTGACAAAGTTCCAACGCAAATTGGTAGACATAAGTGCGGTTTTGTGGTATCATTTATTTGCAGAAAACAAGTACGACCGCGTGCAGCACACGCGAGAAAAGGAGCGTATATTATGGATTTTTCACAGAAGCTTATGGAACTGCGCAAATCCCGCGGGTGGTCGCAGGAACAGCTGGGCGACAAGCTCGGCGTCACCCGTCAGACCGTTTCCAAATGGGAACTCGGGCAGACCACCCCTGAGATGGAAAAGCTGGCGGCAATGAGCGATCTTTTCGGCGTGAGCACCGACGAACTCATCAAAGGTGAAGCGCCGCGCGAGCCGCTGAACGAACAGAAGCCACGCATGAAATACGCATTTGAGTACAAAAGCAGCCGCACGGTGCGTGGAATTCCGCTGGTGCACGTGAATGTCGGGCTTGGCAGGCGCACCGCGCGGGGGATATTCGCGATAGGCAACAAGGCAGTCGGAGTGGTCTCGCTGGGATTCCTGTCGGTGGGCGTGGTTTCGCTGGGTCTGCTTTCCGCGGGGATTTTCGCATTCGGTACTCTTGCAGCGGGACTGCTGGCGTTTGGCGCCGTTGCAGTGGGTGCGGTCGCATTCGGGGGAGCGGCTGTGGGGATTCTCGCATTCGGAGGCGTCGCACTGGGTAAGTACGCGCTCGGCGGCGCGGCTTATGCTTCCGACATAGCAGCCGGTGGAGTGGCTCACGCAAAGGTGGCTATCGGCGACGCGGCAGAGGGTCTTGTGGAGATACGTTCGCCAATATCCGAAGAGCAGGCGCGCAGCATAATTGAAAGCACCGTCCCCGGCACCCCTGGTGTGATAAGGGATATATTCACATCATTGGCAAACAGTATAAGCCCTCATTAATATAGTATAATGCTTTGCGTGTGTAAATAATTAGGCACTTCGAACCATCTGTTGAATTCTTTATCATTTCGCGATATAATAGTTATGCAAAAACTACATAGAAAGTGTGAAGAACAAAATGGAAGAAAGAAAACCCCTTATCCCCGCAAAGGAACTTGCCAAGCGCTATGCGCTGTTCATTATCAGTCTGTTTATCTCAGCGATGGGCGTTGCAATAACGAAAAAGGGCGAACTCGGCGTTTCGCCGATATCGTCGGTGGCAAACGTCATGAGCGAGAAATTCACGTTTCTGTCCCTGGGCAGCTGGCTCATCATCTGGAACTGCGTGCTTATCCTCGGGCAGATACTCATTCTGAGGAAGCGTTTTCAGTGGATACAGCTCATTCAGGTGCCGCTGTCGTTTCTGTTCGGGTGGTTCACTGATATCAGCATGTGGATATTCTCGTTCATAAAGCCGGTGAATTACGTCGTGCAGCTGGCTTCGGTGCTTGTGGGTACTGTGGTGCTCGGGTTCGGTATCACGCTGTCGGTCATCGCGAACGTCGTCATGAATTCCGGCGAGGCGTTCGTCAAGGCTGTTTCGGATACTGTTCACAGGGAGTTCGGAAACGTCAAGGTAGTGTTCGATGTTTCCTGCGTTATCACTGCGGTGGCGCTGTCGCTGATATTTTTCGACCTGCAGATAGTCGGCACAAGAGAGGGCACCGTTATTTCCGCGCTGTGCACGGGATTTGTTGTCAAACTATGGAACAAGCTTCTGCGCCGTCCGGTGGAAAGAATTCTGGTGGGCAGGGCGCCGGATAAAACCTGATGAAAATTATAAATCAGAAATTCAACAAATAGGAAGCGAAACGCGACAATTAGGAAGAATTTGTTGACCTCCTGGGAAAAATGCGCTATAATTATAACATGTGTATATTCACAGTATAGGAGGTTTATATGAATAATTCAACCAGAACGCTGAAAAACAGGCTCGCAAGCCTGCTGACAGCGGCGGTAATGGCGGCGTCGCTAGTGCCCGCACAGGCTCTGACTGAACTGTCAGCCCATGCGGACCAGGCAGTCGCTGACACGATAGGAAAGCTTGAAAGCGGAAAGCCGCGCCACGGCAACGGCTGGAGCTGGGACGGCGTAAATCTGGACATCTTCGGAGGATATTTAGTTTCTGCGGACGAGAATAAGCCGGTAGTCGAAGCCGATTGCGACATAAATGTGACCATCACCGGCTATGTAAATCCGTCGCTTAATAATGGCGGTTCGTTTATCCGCACCAGCGGTTCGGTGCGTTGGGGCGGCTCGGGTGTGTTTAAGGCATCGGGCAGTTCTAACGCGCCCCTGATCCTTGCCGATGATTTCACGATCGACAGCGGGTATTTATATGGTTATGGCAATGTCAAAGCTTCCGGAACTGTCACCGTAAACGGCGGTTATATTTTAACCAATATCGAGTTATCAGGTGCAGACAGCAAATATGTGCAGAACAGCGGATATGCAGATGCCAATATTGTTAATAACGATTCCGGACATACTGCTGATATAACTGTCAATGGCGGTTTATTGGGCGGTAGAGTAAATTCTGAAAAGGCGAATGTAACAGTACAGAGGGGATATGTATATTTAACATACGCAACATCGCTGACCTCTGATGTTACTTTTGACGTATATGACGGCATAGTTATGCTTAACGCCTTACCCGTAGCTGATATAAATAACAGCGGACCTAATGTAACGCTGAATGGAAATCAGATATACGAATATTATATCAGTAGCGGGACAAAGTATGCCGGAGCCCTGGTATGCAAGACGTTCATCAATGGTAGAACAGACCACGAGCTGACAGACGCGGAGTTAAACGGCGGAGTATTCGCGTATAACACGCCTGTTACCGTACCGGCTGGAAAGACCTTTGACGGAACGCTTGTCACTGACAATCCATCGGTCAACAGCGGCATAACCGTAAACGGAAGTCTCGCGGAAAATACAACGCTTCGCGGTGCGGCAGATCATGATGGCGTTATCATTTCTGATACGGCAGAATTTGCTGATAACACTACGGTCATCGGTACTGCAAGCAGCATCAGTGTAAGCGCGGACGGCAAACTTCCAAGCGCAATATATGGCACAGAAGGACACGAATCCGTTAAGATAAACAACGCAGATGTCTCCGATTGCCTGATTTACGGCTATGGTGGAAACGCTGTTACGCTTAATGGCACATGCAGTTTTGGCGACAATAGTATAGTTACGGGGGTTGCATATGGCAGTAACAGCAAAGGCGTAACAGTTACCGATGGAAGCAGCGTTTCCTGCGGTTCAATGACTGGTTATTCCGTGGACGGTAGTGGAATTCAGGTATCTGACGGCGACTCTGTAAAGGAAGTCGGAGAGATAGGCGCTGCTTCTGCTGACGGCTATGCGCTCGACAAGCTGACCGGTAATCTGCTTCTTGACCTTTACGGAAGAACACTGTACCAGACAACCGTGAAATATGTGAATTATTCTACCGGATCTGTCTATTCTGCAGAAGATTCCAATTGGCCCGTGATGACAAGCGTTTACATTGGAGATGAACTGTATAAGCTCGTCAATGTGAACGAGGACGGCAAAACCGCCTATGAACTGGATAAAGACTATTCCCTTTATAGCGACGCAAGCGCCGAGAAGTACGCGGTGATAGACCTTTACCGCACCCCCGGCGTCACTGAGGACGATATCTCAGTGGATTTCACGGAAGCCGGTGGAGCGCCGGTCCCCAATGATTGCTTTAAAATCGTGTTCGTTGAAGATGAGAGCGACCCCTGCAAGGCGCAGCTGAGAATATACAACACAGTTGGCCTTGAGCTCGGCGCTTATATAGCTGCTATCGGTATTGACGGCATCACCCAGGACATCACGCTGAATGTAGGTGAGATAGACTTCACCCTTGATTTCACCAAATCAGAAGAAGAAATCAACAATTATGGCGGCTGGGATTTTGGCGGTAAGTTCACCGGGTGTGACCTTAACAGTTCTGGCAGCAGCTGGGCATGGTACGGTCAGCCTGGAGATGGTTACAATGCCAGGACGCTTGTGCTTGACGGTCTGGATTTCGAGACCTCGGCAATGTTCGGCGTAAGGCTCCCCAGAAACTCTACAGTGGTTCTGAAAAGCGATAGCAATATTTCTTCTAAAAGCACTGCGCTGACAGGCAATGGGGATATCTCAATACTCAGCATTGGTGAACCGTGTACGTTCAGAATATCATCAAAGTACACTGACTCCGGCTATAACTCAAATATCGTGGGCGCGCTGGACAGCTACAGCGGCACGATATCTGTAAGGAAAACCAACCTCATTGTATCCGCGGAGCAGGGCGACCCCAGCCCGAATACAGGCAGCTTCGGCGAGGGTAACTGCTATGCGATATATGCCAATAAGTTCGTTGCAGATGACGCCGATATCAGAGTATACAGCGGTCCTGCATATTCCGGCAAGAAGAGCAGGGGCATAGTCGGCAGAGACAGTGTGCTTATCCTTGGAAATGTCAATTTATATGCACAGTCTGACGATGAAGCGGTGTTTGCAAATTCCATTAAGACGGTGCAGCTAAAGTCGGCAGATAACCTCGGTGGATATGCCGATATCAAGGAATACAACGCAGCAGTAAAGAGCGGCGCGCTTTCCGACAGGATCGAAGCGGCAGACCATACGCAGCCGTTAAAGCTTGGATTTTTCAGCCTGGTGCAGGTGAAGGAAGCCGGCACGCAGGACCCGATCCTTAAAAATGACACCATCGACGTTGACCTCAACCAGTTCTTTGCAGGCGGTTCCG
>HF989521.1:16252-17593 GCA_000432175.1 Eubacterium sp. CAG:786 | reverse complement strand
TCACAGCCGACGGCAGAGTTGTGCTCAACGGCTCTCTCCCCGAGGGAAATCACAGCACATCGCATTATTCATTTGCAGTTGCGGACACAGATCCTGATTTCGATGACGGGGTGCTGCCGTTCGACTTTACAGTCGGCGCCATCGGCAAGACCTACGAGGTCATGATAACCTGCAACTACGGTGGTACTGTATCCCCGGCAGGAGTGCAGAACATCGCAGCGGGCGACGATATCACGATAACCATTACCCCGAACGAGGGCTTTGAATACACGGCTACCCTTGATAACACCGAAGTTCAGGCCGAGAACAACACCTACACGATAAGCAACGTTATGGAACCGCATGCGTTCGATGTAGCGTTCAGGCAGAAGGCTCCGGAAAAGTACACAGTCACCGTAAACTGCGGTGAGCACGGCACAGTGACACCGGGCACCGGCGATTATGACGCAGACAGCGAGGTCACATTCACCGCAAAGCCGGAAAGCGGCTACGAGGTCGGCAGCTTCAGGGTCGACGGCAAGGAAGTCAGGCTCACCAACAATTCTTACAAGCTTCTTGTAGACGGCGAACATACTATAAGCGTTACATTCAGCAAGACTTCTTCCGGTGGCGGCGGTGGTCACGTTACCCCGGTAATCCCCGACAAGCCAGCGCCGAGCTTCCCGACAATTCATGGCGTGAAGTTCGACTGGGATCAGGTGGTGAAATACATTCTCAGCCAGCCGGAGCGCAGCGTCATCACCGTTGATATGAACGGACTCACGCTCGTACCCAAGAAGGTGATCGACGCACTGCAGAAAATGAAGAGCACCGGTGAATTCGTCATTGACACAAGGAGAGCGGCAGTCGTGTTCGGCGCGCAGGAGTTCGACTCCTACGATATGGACGTGACAATGTTCTACGGCAACAACGACCCCGGGGACCTGAGCGGCATATTCGGCATGAAGAACGATATACGCTATGGCAGTCTTGTCCCTTATTCGCTGAGACTGATGTTCCGCAGTGAACTTGAGGGGTACATCGCAAATCTGTATCAGTACAACGGCGATAAGACGGAGTGTATAAGCGCCGGCCGCGTAGACAAAAACGGATATGTGTATATCAACGACGCATACCGCAAGGGCGATTATGTCACCATGATAAGCGAGAAATCAGCGCTGCCCGGCGACGCGGACAACAACAGCGTGTTCAACGCGCTGGACGCTTACGAAGTCCTTCGTTACGCTGCAGGATTTTTCCCGATAGGAAATACTGACATGGCAGACTTCAACCATGACGGCAGGGTAGACGCGCTGGACGCTTCTGCAATGCTGAAAAAGCTCACACAAAAGTGAAATGTAA
>HF989521.1:12579-16159 GCA_000432175.1 Eubacterium sp. CAG:786 | reverse complement strand
CTTGACTTGTTGAAGTAATTGTGGTATTATTGCAAGGGACACGCTGAATAAAGCGAAGCGTATCAAATTCAGCCGCGTGAGTATGCTCGTTTGAGCGAGGCGAATTTGATTTAATCAGCGTTTCCCTAGTGACGCGCTGAATAAAGTGGAGCGTAACAAAATCAGGCGCAAAGCCGCAATAAAAAGGAAAGCAAGGTCAAGTCATGACAAATGCAAAAAAGATGAGGAACTGCCTGTTGCTGCTGACGGCAGCGATAGTCTGGGGCATGGCGTTCGTTTCGCAGAAAGCCGGAATGGACTCGATGGGTCCGCTGACGTTCAACGGAGCAAGAAATCTGATAGGCAGCGCGGTGCTTATCCCGGTGATCCTGATCATCCGCGGGAGTGTGCCGAAAGCTGAACGCAAGCCGCTTCCGCTGAAAACCACCATCATCGGTGGGCTTTCCTGCGGAATTGCGCTGACGGTGGCTTCTACGCTGCAGCAATATGGTCTGTCTATGACAAGCGTCGGCAAGGGTGGATTTATCACCACGCTGTACATCATCATCACGCCTGTTCTTGGGTTATTCCTGCATAAAAAGGTGCCTGGTGCGGTCTGGGCTGCTGTTGCTATGGCAGTGGTTGGAATGTACCTGCTGTGCTTCACCGAGGACAGCTTTTCCGTAAATCCCGGCGACCTGCTCGTGCTGGGAAGCGCGGTGGTTTTCGCAGTGCATATTCTCGTCATAGATAAGTTCTCACCGCTGACTGACGGCGTAGTGCTGTCGTGCATACAGTTCTTCGTGTGCGGTGTGGTGAGCACGATCGGCGCATTCATTTTCGAGGAGCCTGCCTGGTCGCAGATAGCCGACGGAATTATTCCGGTGCTGTATGCCGGCGTGCTTTCCTGCGGAGTTGGCTATACGCTGCAAATAGTCGGGCAGAAAGGCGTTGAACCTACTGCGGCTGCGCTCATTCTTTCGATGGAGTCCGTGGTTGCTGCGATATCAGGTTTTGTTGCAGGCGCGACAGGGCTTCTTTCAACGGACCAGACCATGACGCCGCGCCAGATAACCGGCTGCGCTGTGGTTTTCGCTGCGGTTATACTGGTGCAGCTCCCTTGGGATAAGATAACCGGCAAGCTGAAGAAAAACAAGCAGAACCAATAAAAATTCCCCGTGGTGAGAATTCATCACGGGGTTAATATGTTGTCACATCAGGACTTTCCGATAAACCTAAAGGCTGCCCGAGGGCAGCCTTTATTTATATGTTCAGCTATCAGCTGAGAGCATATTCTGCAATAGTAGAGTCAACGATAGGAGATATCTCAGCAGAAGTCTGAGTCCAGGAAGAGCCGTTCTCTACAACGTCCATAACAACGGTAGCCAGCTGAGACTGGAGGTCAGATGTGAAGCCGTAAGCGTCCTCGTTGATGAAGGAGAAGTTTGCGGGATCGCACATTTCTCTCCAGAGGTCGTATTCCTGCTCGCCCCATGTGATCTGCCACTTTTCCTTGCCGACGTTGCTGCCCTTTTCGAAGTAGATCTTCTCAGGAGCGATGTGGTCGTTCTTTACCTGAGCCTGGATAACGGGGTCAACATCATAAGCTCTGAAAAGGTTGATGAACTCGAGAGCGCCGTCCATGTTCTTTGCGCCCTTGGGTACCAGGAAGCCGAATGTGTCGTAGCCCTGGTAGTAAGCGTCAGCCTGCGGGTCTCTCGGGAACGGAACGAATGCGAACTCAGAAACGGTGTCGAAGATGTCGTTATCAACGCCCTTCGGATTCTGGAGCGTCTCTGTAGCTTCGATGTAGGTCCACTCAGGCTCCATGCAGAGGAACAGAAGTCTGTCGCACTCAGTTGCGAAAGTCGCCGGAGGTACCCAGTCGCCGAGTTCCTTGCCGTAGGTAACACCGTCACGGCACAGACCCTCGATGAACTGCATTGCTCTTGTTATGTTCGGGTTAGCCAGGTTGTTTGTGATGGAGCCGTTGGGCTGCGTGTCGATGAGAGAAGTACCTGTGGTGAGGATAAACGCGTCAACAGTGGTATCAGTAGCATAGAAGCCGATGTTGTTTTCGTCCTTGTCGCAGAACTTGGTCATCATATCGCGCCATGCGTCCCATGTCCACTCGCCGTTCTTGTACAGCTCATAAGGATCGGGCAGGTCGTTCTCCTCGATGGTCTTTTTGCTGTAGTTCAGTGAGAAGGAGGTGGTGACGCGGTGCGGATAGTAGTAGTGCTTGTTGTTCCATGCGTAGGACTCAGCGATATCCTTCATGTCGCTCCACAGCGGGGAATCAATGTCGATCTTTCCGTCGAGAGCCTCAAACATGTTCTTGGAGATGTTGCCGGGGTAACGCATCGCTCCTCTTTCAACCAGGTCGGGCGAATCGTCGGAAGCGATAAGGTTGGAGAGCTTTTCGAGCAGTGCGTCTATGGTGGACGGAGTGGCTATGTACTCGATGTTGCCGCCGAACAGGTCAGAGTTGAAGATCATGCACTGTTCAGTACCCTTCTGGTCGCCCTGGATATCATAGAAAGCGCAGAATTTAACTGTTCCTGCATGGCCGGAGGGCTGATACAGGGAAGTATCGAAGGTCTTTTCCTTCTTGTCAGTCATGTCGAGTGCGTCGTTAGGGTCTGTTGTTGTGGAAGCAGATGTCGTAGTGGTAACGGCACCGGGCTGACTAACCTGGTTGCTTGCACCGGAGCTGTTTCCTCCCGAAGAAGCGGGCGCTGATTCGTCGCATGCTGTCATGCCGAATGCCATTGTGATGGCAAGGCCGCATGCGAGGAGACGTTTTACTTTATTCATTTTTAAGTTCCTCCTTAATCAAAAAATGAATTCTGAAATAATATAATATCTGAGAAGCTCAGATGATTATCATGTGAACTGAGAAATAACGCCGTCAGCAATGGGTGAGAACTCTGCGCTGGTCTGGGTCCAGGATTCGCTGCGCTCAACGACGCCCATGAGCAGTTTGCCTATCTGGTCGGTGAAGTCAAGCGAGAAGCCCTCGGCGTCCTCGTTGATGAACGCGAAGTTAGCCGGGTCGCACATTTCGCGCCACAGGTCGTATTCACGCTCGCCCCATGTGATCTGCCACTTTTCAAAGCCCTCGTACTTGCCCTTTTCGAAGTAGATCTTCTTGGGGTTTATGTGATCCTCGCGGACCTTTGCCTGTACGTCGGGGTCGATATCGTACATTCTGTTGAGGTTGATGAATTCGATAGCACCGTCGATGTTCTTTGCGCCCTTGGGGACAAGGTATCCGAATGTATCGTATTCGGTGTAGTACTTGTCAGCCACCGTATCTCTCGGGAACGGAACGAATGCAAAGTCGGAAACCACGCCGAAGATGTCGTTTGCAACGCCTTCCTTGTTCTGGACTGACTCAGTTGCGGCGATATACGACCATTCAGGCTCGGTGCAGGTGAACAGCAGCTTGTCGCAGCAGTTGGGGAACTGTCCCGGGTCTATCCAGTCGCCGAAAGACTTGTCATATGTAAGACCGTCGCGGCAGAGCCCCTCAAGGAACGTCATCGCGCGGGAAATATCCGGCGAAAGAATGTTGTTGGTGATGGTGCCGTCCGGATGA
>HF989521.1:0-12508 GCA_000432175.1 Eubacterium sp. CAG:786 | reverse complement strand
TGTGGTTGGTGGTGTAGAAGCCGACGTTATCCTCGCTCTTGTTGCAGAACTCTATCATGAGGTTGCGCCATGCTTCCCAGGTCCATTCGCCGTTTTTGTACAGGTCGTACGGGTCCGTGAGGTCGTTTTCCTCGATGGTCTTTTTGCTGTAGTTAAGCGCGTAGAGCGTTGTCGTGCGGTGCGGGTAATAGAAGTGCTTGTTCTTCCAGCTGAAGTCGTCCACAACGCCCGCAATGTCCTTCCACACCGGAGAGGTGAGGTCTATCTTGTCGTCAAGCGGCTCGAAAAGGTTCTTGCTCAGGTTGCCGGGGCGCAGCATGGCGTCCTTGGTGACGATATCAGGGGAGTCGTCGCTGGCGATAAGGTTTGCAAGCTTGTCGTAGTAAGCCTGACCGAAAGGTGATGTGAGGTATTCTATCTCGCCGCCGTAAAGGTCGCTCTGGAATATCAGGCACTGCTCGGTGCCTTTCTGGTCCTTGGTGATGTCGTAGAAGCCGAGGTAACGTAACTTCCCGGCATTGCCGCTGGGGGGACACGCAGAGGTGTCTATCACCTTGTTTTCCTTATCGGTGAGCTCAAGACCGGCGTCCGGGTCCACGGTGGTGGAAGCTTGTGTAGAAGTGGTGCTGGCTGCTGGCACTGAGCCGGAGTCCGCAGACTGAACGGGCGCACTGTCGTCGCACGCTGTGAGCCCCAGGACTGCAGACGCCGCCAGGGCGCATGCAAGAGTTTTTCTGAAAGCTGACATTTTCTTCTCCTTTTTGGTTAATTGTGCATATTGCCTTAAACTGTCAATGGCGCCTGCCCGGTCAGAGTAAATTGAAAAACCACATTTGAACCGCGCTGTCAAGCCATTCTTGCGTATTTTTAAGATTGCATTACTTAAATAACCTTAGGTATATCTCACAATATGTAATCGTTATCTTTATAAGATATGCACAAATATTTTTGCTTTTTCTGTATAATGTTATTATATTCTCTATAATCATTTTGAACAATTGACAATATTCCCGATTTATATTATAATATTCCCAAAGGGTTGTTTGACTGAAAGCATGTCAAACATGAGTTGAGTTACCGGATTTTGGAGGTGAACTGATGGAAGAGTTCCACATGCCGTTGAAAGAGAACTTTCAGGAGCTTGTCCAGCATGGAAAGGCAGGCTTCCCTATACAGTACTATGTGAATTCCCTGCATATCGCGGGGAACAATGTGCCGATGCACTGGCACCCGAACCTTGAGTTTTTCGTGGTGCATTCCGGCAGGGTGAAGATACATGCGGGCAACGGCATCGTCATTCTGGAGCAGGGGCAGGGGATATTCCTGAATGCGAACTGCCTGCACAGCTATGAGAATAATTCCGACGAGGGCCCCTGCTACTGTCCGAACGTCGTGTTCCAGCCGGAATTCATCGCGCCGGTGAACAGCGTTATAAATATACAGTATGTCATGCCGCTGACGCTGAATTCGCAGCTGCCGTACATCGTCCTTGACGGAAAGACAAAATGGAGCGTATCAGTGCTGGAGCGGCTGGACAGGGTATTCGCGATGATGCAGGAATACGGCGAGGTAGGCCGTTACGGCGAAGTGCCGAGGCTGGAGTTCAGGGCAGGCGCCGGCGAGCGGGAATGCTTCGAGATACGCGTGCTGTGCGAGATAAGCCTTGCGTGGGCAGAGCTTTACCAGCACCGCGACGAACTTGAACTTGCGCCGGCCGTGAAAAACGAGCATGTGCTGCAGATACGCATGCAGAAGATGATAGGGTTTATCCAGGCTCATTACGCGGAGGACGTTTCGCTGCAGAGTATCGCGAATGCTGCCAGCATAAGCCGCAGCGAGGCTTCAAGGTGCTTCCAGAGCTACCTGCACACTTCTCCGGTGAATTATTTGCTGAAATACCGCGTGGAACGTTCCATGCAGCTTTTGCGCGACAGCAACATGACGGTGGAAGCAGTCGCGCTGGAATGCGGTTTCAGCAGTTCCGCGTATTTCTGCAAGCTGTTCCGCGCGCAAACGGGAATGACGCCGAAACAATACAGGAGCAGTTGAATCAATTCGGAATTCGTAATGCGGAATTCGGAATTGTGGTGTCCGCTTTGCGGACGTTATCTAAAAAGATTTACTATAAAATACACAGGGCGAGAGATTAACTTTCGCCCTGTAATGTTTCTATTCAAAGTTTTTGAGATCCGTCTGCGAAGCGGACACCGAAATTCCGAATTAAGAATTACGAATTCCGAATTGAACTAAACGCCGGTATGTTGTTTTTGGATTTGAACTTCAGCCTCAGGTGGTCGGCTATGAGTGCGATGAACTCGGAGTTGGTGGGCTTTCCGCGGGAAGTATGTACGGTGTATGAGAAGATGCGGGTGAGTACGTCGATGTCGCCGCGGTCCCATGCTATCTCGATGGCGTGGCGTATCGCACGCTCCACGCGGGAGCTTGTGGTCTGGTAGCGTTTGGCAACGGTGGGGTAAAGCAGCTTCGTGACGCTGTTTATCATCTCGTCGTTGTTGACGGAGAGCATTATCGCGGTGCGCAGGTAGTGGTATCCCTTTATGTGCGCGGGAATTCCCACCTGGTGGATTATTTCAGTGACTGCGCATTCAAGGTCTGTTTCGTCCGGGACTGCCTCAGGCTCGTCACAGGGGGTGCACAGCCGCGTTACTCTGCTGACAAGGTACTGCGGATCCACCGGCTTCACCATGACGCCTGCGGCGCCTGCGTTGATGGCGTCGCGCTCCAGCCGGGGGTCGTCGGTGCCGGAAACTATCAGGACGTTGGGGCAGTATTTCTTTTCCGTTTTCAGCCGGCGGATTACTTCCACCGCGTCGCAGTAGGGCATTTTCGCTTCAAGCACTGCCACGTCCGGCGCTTCCGACTTGATGGAGTTGAGCACCGCGTTTCCGTCGCAGTGACGGGTTATTGCGTACATTCCCGCGCCCTTGAGCGCGCCTGCCCATGCCATTCCGCAGTCTGCGGTGTCGCTGCCGATGAGTACCTTGATCCTGTTTGTCATGATTTACCTCCGTTTTGTCATTCCTTTCCGCCCGGATATCTTCCCCTTCGGCGGCATATGCGGAATGTCTGTTTTTTTCTGTAACTCAATAATACCATAAATTGGATATTTTTGCAATAGGTTTCTGGAAAATTATTGAAAATTCTTTTCGCGGCATAAAATCACATTAAATTGCCACAAATGCGATTACAGCCCCGTTTTCCGGACATTCCCCGGCAGATATTACGGAAGTCATCTTCCAAATCTTAACATTTCTTTAACGCCTGACGCTGGTATTTTTCCTGGAAAAACCAAAAACCCCCGGGATAACCGGAGGCTTTTGGAATTGGAGGATCATATATTTTATCATGAATAATGTGGAATTTCTCTTGTGTTTTGCTTTCTGTATATATTGTAGCACCCCCGGCGCAAAAAATCAATATATATGACAACATTGTAACCGGATTTCCTTACATTGTCATTTTTCAGTAACTTTTAAGCAATTTCTGTAACCGTTTTGTAACCTTTTGTTATTCCGCCGTAATCACAATGAAAGAAAAGTGAAAATTTCAAAAAAAGGCTGTTCAAACCGGGAATTTTGTGATATACTGATATAGTATATATAATGCACAATTGTGTGTGCGGACAGAAAAGGGAGAAATAACATGATATATCTTGACAGCGCCGCTACAACAAAACCCTGCGCTGAAACCGTTGAAGCAGTCGCCGCGGCTATGCGCGACAGCTTTGGAAATGCAAGCTCGCTGCACGGAATGGGCATTCGCTCTGAAAAGATTATAGCTTCGGCGAAAAAAACGCTTCTTTCAAAGTTGGGCGAGGGCGATATAATATTCACCTCGGGCGCGACTGAGAGCAGCAACACCGCGATACGCGGCGCTCTGGAAACTTACCGCCGAACCGGAAACAGGATAGTCACAACCGCGATAGAGCACCCCTCCGTTGCCAACGTCATGACAAGCCTGGAGGAGCGCGGCTTTGAGGCAGTGCGCCTTGCGCCGAAAGACCACCCGGATTTTGTACAGGCTCTGGTCGACGCAGTGGACGAGCACACGGTGCTTATAAGCTGCATGGCAGTGAATAATGAGACCGGTTACGCTGTCGATGTCAAGCGGCTGTACCGGCTGGTGAAGAAGAAAAACCCCAGGACAATCGTGCATATCGACGCGGTGCAGGGATTTCTGAAAGTCCCGCTGGAGGGCGACCTTATCAGCATTTCTGGTCACAAGATACACGCGAGCAAGGGAATTGGCGCTCTTTATATAAAGAAAGGCGTCCGCATTGCCCCGCTGCTGCTTGGCGGAGGTCAGCAGAAGAACCTGCGCAGCGGCACGGAGCCTGTCGAGCTCATCGCGGGTCTTGACGCGGCAGTGCGCGCTTACCACGGCACTGAGGAGCATTTCTCGGCGCTGAAAAAACACCTGCTTGAGGGGCTTTCCGGGCTGGAGGGCATAACGATCAACTCCGGCGACGACTGCCTGCCGAATATCGTGAACTTCAGCGTGGACGGCGTGCGTTCCGAAATAATGCTGCATTCGCTGGAGGAACGCGAGATCTACGTTTCAAGCGGTTCCGCGTGCTCCAGGGGAAAGACCAGCGGAGTGCTGGCAGCATTCGGCGTTGCGGACAAGCTTGCGGACAGCGCAGTCAGGGTCAGCATGTGCGCGGATACGACAGAAGCGGACATAGACGCGCTGGTGGACGGCATAAGCGCCGGAATTCAGCGCTTCCGCAGGAAATAATATAAAGGAAATGAACAGAATAAAGGAAATGAACAGATGAAAGAGATAATACTTGTAAAATACGGAGAGATAGCCCTCAAGGGACTGAACAAATCCACATTCGAGGATATGCTCCAGAAGAACATAAAGCGCCGTCTGAAAAAGCTCGGCACATTCGAATTCTACCGCAGACAATCCACCATATATATCACCCCTCCCGAGGGCGTGGATATGGACGAGGTGATAAACAGGCTGCAGAAGATATTCGGCATAAGCGCGATACAGCGCTGCGCGGTGTTCCCGAAGGATTTCAAGGTCATCGCGGAGCATGCGCCGGAATATCTCAGGGAGGCTCTCGGGGGCGCAAGAACATTCAAGGTGGAGTCCAAGCGCAGCGACAAGGCTTTCCCGATGAAGACGCCGGAGATACAGGAAGAACTCGGCGCGGTCATTCTGGAAGCATTCCCGGAGATAGGCGTTGACGTACACGAGCCTGACGTAAGGGTAAGGCTGGAGATACGCGACAACGGCGCTTACCTCAGCGCACTGAGAATTCCCGGCGCGGGCGGCATGCCGGTGGGAAGTTCCGGAAAGAGCCTGCTCATGCTTTCCGGCGGCATAGACAGCCCGGTAGCGGGTTACATGATGGCAAAACGCGGTCTTATCGTGGACTGCATTCACTATGTCAGCCCACCCTACACCTCCGAGCGCGCCCGCATGAAGGTCGAAGCCCTCTGCGAGAAGCTCACCGACTGGTGCGGCGACATCGTATTCTATTGCGTTCCTTTCACCGAACTGCAGGAAGCGCTGCGCGACAACTGCCCCGAGGAACTTTTCACAGTACTCATGCGCAGACTTATGGTGAAGATAGCGAACCGCGTCTGCGCCGAGAATGATTACGGCGCGATAATCACCGGCGAGAGCGTTGCGCAGGTCGCAAGCCAGACCCTGCCTGCGATATTCTGCACGAATGCCGCGGCCGAGTACCCGGTTTTCCGTCCGGTGATAGGCATGGACAAGCGCGAGATAGTGGATATTTCCAGAGAGATAGACACGTTTGATATTTCCACCCTGCCTTATGAGGATTGCTGCACGGTATTTTCACCGAAGCACCCCAAGACACGTCCCACGCTGGACGAAATAATCAGGGCAGAAGAGTCGTTCGACTTTGAGCCGCTGATAGAAAAGGCAGTCAGGGAAACCGAGGTGAAACGTTTCAGGTACGGTCAGCGCACCGTTGACCTGGATATGTGATATGTCAGGGGAATATTACGACAGGATAGCCGCAGTTTCGGCTGAGATAGTCAGGGAATGCGCCGCGCGCGGCGTCAGGATATCCACCGCGGAAAGCTGCACTGGCGGCATGGTTTCCGGAGCTGTAACCTCCGTTTCGGGGAGTTCAGCGGTGATAGAGCTGGGCGTGTGCTCCTATTCCAACAGGATAAAGAACGAACTGCTGCATGTCAGCGGCGAGGTGCTGGATAAATTTACGGAGTACAGCGTGCAGTGCGCGGAAGCGATGGCTGACGGCGTGCGGAAGCTGTCCGGGGCAGGGTTTGCGGTTTCCACCACCGGGGTGGCAGGTCCCACCGGGGGGAGCGCAGAGCACCCAGTAGGGGAAGTCTGCATAGCAGTGAGCGGTCCTGACGGCTGCCACGGGGAACGTTTCGTGTTCCCGGGGGACAGGGAGCAGGTCAGGGCGCAGGCAACGCTGAAAGCGCTGGAAATGCTGCTTGACAGAATAAAGGCGTAAAGCAAGGGGGATAATTATGGCGAACTATACAGAAAAGCCAAAGAAGAGAAAAACCTCTGCTTCAAGAGATATCGCGGTGGACAAGCTCGATTTCTACAACGAACCGCACCGCACTCAGCATAAGAAGCAGGATAAGATAAAGGGCAGACCTAAATCCGGCTGGCAGCGGTTCTGTCTGGCTGCGTTCCCGCAGGCAGACGACGCACCCACTGAGAAGATGCGAAAGATAGTGCTGATAGCTGCGATAATCGTGTTCGTTATCACGCTCGCGATACTCGCATGGCAGCTCATCGGCATGAACAACGACATAAAGACGAATTCCAACATCGCGAACATAGGCGGAGTAGGAGCGGACGACCTGGTGAACGTGGACCCGAACTACGACCCGTTCAACACCAGCACCCGCGCCACCAGTGAAGCGCAGAGCGAGGAGATAAACGTAACTCCGCTGGAGAACACGCCGATAAGCCCCAACTGGAGCGACCTCAAGGCGACCAACAGCGACACGAGGGCGTGGATAAAGATAACCGGAACCAGCGTCAACAACGTCGTGGTTCAGTCTGCGGACAACGAGTATTATCTCAAGCACGATTTCTTCGGAAACGACAGCGTTTCCGGCACGGTGTTCTCTTCCTATAAGAACAGGTGGGACGGCACCGATGGCAACATCATTCTGTACGGTCACAACATGATAAGCGGCGAGTTCTTCGCGCATGTTACGCACTATGTGCCGAACGACGCGAGCCGCGAGCCGCTGGCGTTCTACAAGGTCCACCCGACTGTCATGCTTGCAACCCCGGACGGCGGCTGTGCGACCTACAAGATATTCGCGGGCGTTCTGGCGAATACGCAGAGCCAGTACGGCGAGGTGTTTGATTACGCGCACAAGACTTCTTTCAGCAGCAAGGATGATTTCAATAACTTCGTTATAGGAATAATGGAGCGCAGTTGGTTCTTCACAGACGTGGATATCACCTACGGCGACCAGCTTCTCACGATGTCAACATGCTGCTGGCCTCTCGGCAAGAGCATAGACACAAGATGGGTGCTCTTCGCAAGAAAGGTTCGTCCCGGTGAGAGCGAAAGCGTTGATGTCACCGTGGCTAAGAGAAATCTCAATCCCAGACTGTTCAAGGTGTATTACGACCGCATCTACGGCGGCAGCTGGAACGGCGTGTGCGAGTGGGACAAGAACAAGCTGCTCAGCTATTGATTGTCCTGAAAGGATAGAGCAATATGGCTAATTTTGTTGAGAAGGAAAGCATATTCCTGAGGATAGCGAAATATCTTATCCCGTGGAAGGGCGACAAGACCGCGGAGATAGTGCGCAAGGTGATATTCCTTGCGGCTGCGGTGGTGCTGATAGTTTCACTGGTGACGATAATCGCGTTTTACGGCGGCGAGGCAAAGGACAACAAGCTGAACCAGCAGATAAGCGACATATACCACGGCTCCACTACGGTAACTGTTGACCAGAAGAAGCAGGACGAACTCGCTGAGGAATACCCCGAGGTGAACGAAAAGTTCCTGCCGCTGCTGGAGCAGAACAAGGACGTCATCGGCTGGATAACCATGGGCGACCCGGATGATCCGTTCATTGACAACGTTGTGGTGCAGGGCGACGATAACGACTACTACCTCGACCATAACCTCAACGGCGGCTACAGCAAGACAGGTACGGTGTTCGCAGATTACCGCGAGAAGATAACCCCGCAGAACACGCCGGCAAATACGATACTTTACGGGCACAATGTAGTCACCGGCGAGTATTTTGCGAAGCTCACGAGGTACTTCAACTACCGTTATGGCAAGGATAACGGGCTTGACTGGTACAGAAGCTATCCGACGATAACTTTCAACACGCTTTACCACGACAAGACCTACAAGATATTCGCGGGAATTCTTGCGAATGTCGATGAAGAGGACGGCGAGGTGTTCTACTATCTGCAGGGACGTAAGTTCAAGAACAAGGCGTCGTTTGACGATTACATCGCGCAGATACTCGACAGGAGTACGTTCTACACCGATGTTGATTTGCAGTACGGCGATAATCTCATCACGCTATCAACATGTATCCTCGACTACGGCGTTGATTGCCGCTGGGTCATCTTCGGCAGGGAAGTACGCGAGGGCGAGGACCCCACGGTTGACGTAAGCAAGGCATATGAAAACCCCGACCCGCTGTATTTTGACTACTATTATAAAGTATACGGCGGTTCATGGGGCGGCAGGAAGTGGGATCCTGCTATGATATTCGACTACAGCTACACAGTCGAGGAAAAGAACGACGAAGAATAAATCAGCATTACTCTGAAAGGAAGACGCAACAAAATGGCAGAAATGGATATGGGACTGTCCCCGAACAACGACAACAAGAAGAAAAAGCGCAAAAAGAAAAAGCAGAGCTTCGGGCAGAGCCTTGTCACCGGACTTATCCCCTGCAAGGGCGACGACGGAGCGGAAGTCGCGAGAAAGGTGATATTCCTTGGCTCGCTGTGCCTGCTCATTGTGGCGGTGGTGATAATCGCGGTGCACTTCATCTCACTGCTTTCCCCTGAGAACGACGGGCTGGATACCATCGTCAACAGCGACGGTCAGACGGTCATCGAGGACGGTCAGCAGATAGTCGTCAACGCAAATGCGCCTACCCAGCAGCAGATAGATAACCTGCCCGAGGGTTCCATCAACGAGGAATATGCCGCTTACTACGACGCGAACAACGATTTCGTGGGCTGGGTGACTATAAACGGCACCAACGTTGATTACCCCGTTGTGCAGGGCGAGGACAACCTGTTCTACCTCCACCACAATTTCAACAAGGAGGACGAATTCGCAGGCACCATCTTCACCGACTACGAGGGCAAGTTCGGACCCGGCGAGATGCCGAACAACACAATTCTGTACGGTCACAACATGCTCTACAGATACAAGTTCGCGGCGCTGAACAACTATAACAGCAACATCGACTTCCTCAAGGAAACACCGGTCATTGATTTCAACACGCTTTATCAGAAGAACAAGTACAAGATAATTTCCGTGTTCATAATCAACACCAACGAGGAGCACGGAGAGGTGTTCGACTACACCAAGTACGTTTACTTCAAGAACAGCGACGAGTTCTATAAGTACGTTCTCGAGGTTATGGACCGCAGCAAGTACAACACCGGCGTCGATGTGGAATACGGCGACGAGCTGCTCACGCTTTCCACCTGCGATGGCTCCACCGGCTTCGAGGATCTGCGCCTTGTTATAGTCGCAAGAAAGGTACGCGAGAACGAAAGCCCCGAGGTGGATACTTCCAAGATAACATGGAAAACGAGCGTGAAGTACTTTGACGCTTACACCAAGGCGTTCGGCAACAAGTGGAAGGGCCGCACCTGGGACGTTTCTCTTGTACAGGGCATGCAGGAGTACCTTGAAAAGAACGGTCTTGTAGACGACCCTGCAGATTACCAGTAACGGAGGTCAGATGAAGAAGCTTTCATTAGTTAAAATCGGCGTGGCTCTGCTGATAGTCAACAGCTATATGTTCGTGTGCGGAGTTACCGGGACCATAGGCGGCGAAGCGATGAGCGCCCCCGCACCGACGGAAGGCACCGGTGAAGCAGACGGGCTTGTGGACGACCTCGATGAAGCAGGCGGTCAGGGTACGCTGGATTTTCTGGTGCCGGACGAAACAAGCACCGGGTTCGTATCCATCGACCTGATGGAAATGGCTCCGCTGTCGCTTTCGAGCAAGTTCGTGCAGAGTACATACAATATTTCCGATGTGCTGGACGACGCTGTGCCTGAGGACACCGAGGAGATACTCGGCGAAACGGACGACGCGACCTATGACGGCACGAATGAAATAGTTATCACCCTCCCCGAGGAGGACGATGTAGTACCGGAAGAAACCACCGCGGCTACCACGACTGCCGCTCCGGTGACGGAACCTCCCCAGACCACTGCGACCACAACGACCGCAGCCCCCGTGCAGACCGCAACGTCTGTCACTACCATGGCAGGAATTCCGGTCGAGGGCGACTCCACCACGACGGGCGCAGACGACCAGCCTGATATGACTGAGCCTGACGACTCCCCGAGCGGAAACGACGTTTCCGGCGAGGTGCTGTACGTCCGCGCAAACGGCGGCGTTGTTTCCGGCAGTGCGCTGGAGATAGTCGGCAGAATGACCCAGCACGAGGTCGGGAATACATTCGCGCCGGAAGCGATAAAGGCACAGGCAGTTGCCGCTTACACCTATGTTAAGTTCTGCAACGACTATGGCACTTACCCCAGCGTGGGACTTGCTTCCACGGTATCTGACGCGGTAGAGGTGCTGGTGGAATCCGTGATAGGAAAGGCGATCTACTATAACGGGTCCATTATCCAGGCGGTGTATTCCGCTTCGTCGGCAGGCTATACGGCTTCCAGCATAAATGTATGGGGGACTGACTACCCCTATCTGGAAAGCCGTTTCTGCGATCTCGACAAGCAGTACGACCCCAACTACGGAAAGACAACGCAGTTCACCTCTGCAGAGATCAAGAGCAATGTAAAGTCCGTCACCGGAATTGAACTCACCGGCGACCCTTCCGGGTGGCTTTCGATCGAGGGCATGGTAGACGGAAATTACGTCGGGCAGATGAGCGTTGGCGGTTATCACAGCTACACTGACAGCAGCGGAAATTCCGTGAAGATAACCGGCAGGGTGTTCCGCGAGAGGATAATGAACTTCGGACTGCGTTCAAGCGCGTTCGATATTTCGTATGACGCGGGCTCGGATACGTTCACGTTCACCACTTACGGCTACGGTCACGGCGTGGGAATGAGCCAGAATGGCGCAAACGCCCTTGCAACTTACCTCGGCTACGACTACAAGCAGATACTCACGTATTATTACTCTGGTACGGAAGTGTACTAAGCAAACAAAAATGTCCCCGGAACGCAAGTTCCGGGGATTCAGGCTGTCGATAAACCGCCATCTGCGTCGTCACATCGCATGATGGCAGGCACAAAGCCTAGCCATCACGCGAGTTCCTAGCATCTGACGATTTCTCGGCAGCCTGGGATAGTGACTTTTTCAGCAAGCTGCGGGCAGGTGGATAACCTGCCCGTTTTCAGAACACAAAAAAGGCAGACGCACTCACGTCTGCCTTTGTATGTCTGAATTTGCTTATTACGCCTCGGGCTGTATCTCCTCGTCCTCGGGCGCGGTGGAAACAGATGTACGCTTTACTCTGTTGCGGTAGGTGTATTCGAACTCGTTCTCGTTATAGGCTGCGATCTCGTTCAGCCAGTAGCTTACGCGGTAGTTGCCTACGTCGATGACTGCAAAGTTCGCTGTGGTATTCACGAACATTACTACTCCCTGCACCAGGGGTCTTACGCTGCCCTCGCCGCTGAAATATTCCTTCAGTCTGACAACGACCTTATCTCCAACATGAATGTCCCCCATTTTGTATGTCCTCCTTAGCAATGATATCTGTGAAAATACGACAGAATTTACATCAGTAATTGTAACACATATTACACGGGCTGTCAAGCAATTTTCTGAAAAAACATAAGAATTACCTTTAAGAGGCTGTATCTTCTGCTTTTTGGTATATCAGAAACAAATAATTTGCACGAAAATTGTACAATGTGACGAACAATGCGCTGCTTTTTGGGGAATTACGACAGCAAAGGAACATTCTGCTGAGGTCTTGACAATATCGTGGAGATAGGTTATCATGAATATGACGAAAGTCAAAATAAATCAAGGAGAATGAAAATGATAAGACAGATAATTCACATAGATGAAGAAAAATGCAACGGCTGCGGACTTTGCGCCAATGCCTGCAAGGAAGCCGCGCTTGGTATAGTGGACGGCAAGGCAAGGCTGCTGCGCGAGGATTTCTGCGACGGTCTGGGCAACTGCCTGCCAGCCTGTCCGATGAACGCGATAAGCTTTGTGGAGCGCGAGGCGCCTGAATTCGATGAGGAAGCGGTAAAGCGCCACATAGAGGCGCAGAATTCCGCGAAGCCGGAACAGCC
>HF989520.1:79377-89806 GCA_000432175.1 Eubacterium sp. CAG:786 | reverse complement strand
GTCATTCCGCCCTGGGGATACATGGACAGATAGCGGTTTGCGATATCCAGCGCGCCGTTTATTCCGGTCAGACCGGAATTGCCCTCGTCAAAGCGCCATGAGCCCTCTGAATAAGCCATCGGGGAGCTTCCCTCGCTGAACCACAGTTCCTTGCCGTATTCGCGGGCGAGCGTCTGCGCGTGCTCGTTGGAACTGCTGGTGTAGTGGCTTCCCAGCACGTCTATGTTGTCTGAAAGGCTTGCGTCGCCGTCCTTTATGGCCTTGAGCATTTCAGAAGCCGCCTGCCATGTGCAGACTTCCTCGCCGGCAACTATCTTTATCCGGGAGTAGTCGTAGGGGCAGTCGGTCTCGGCTTTGAGGTGCTGCGACAGGTACTTCACCCAGTCGTTGTCCCTGCCGCGCTCATTCTGCGTTGCGGAAACATAGTCGAACTTTATGCCGTAAGTTTCATAGGCTGCGTCGAGGGTCTGCTTGTACCACTTGTAACGCGCCGCGTAAACATCGTCGGAGTTGCTGATCCACAGCGGCTCGCTCCACCACAGCATGTCAAGCGTGAGGTCCGGGTTGATGGACTTTGCGTCTGCGGCAAGCTGATAGCCTGCGCCGCGGGTGACGTCCGCCTTTTCGTCCTCGGTGCGCATTACTGAAGGCTCCGTGCCGGATGACGAGTTCACGTCCGAGCCCATTTCTATTTTAAGGTGGGCGATTTCAAGCCCCTGGTTGCCGAACATGTAGTTCATTATCTCCCAGTAGGCGTCAGGGTTTTCGGCTTTATAGTCGAGAAGAAGCCTTGACGAGTTGTTGCCGCTTACCATTCCCACACCGCGATAGAGCATGTTTTCAAGTGTGTTGGCAGTGGCGCCGTTTATTGTGATGTTCATGAGGTCGTTCTCCTGTTCTGCCGCTGCGGGCAGTATTACTGAGTTTGCCGCTGCTGCACATACAGTTGCAGCCGCTATTTTTTTCAGATTCATGGGGTGCTCCTTTCGTGCTTCGGTAAATACAGTATACCGCATAAGGGAGCGTTTTTCAATCTCAAATATTTGCTGCACTCTCAAAATATGAACATCACAGCCTGGGGGATATACGGCGCCATTCCGACGGGGAGAGCCCTTCGCAGCGCCGGAAAACCGTGCCGAAATAAGTCGGCGTGCTGTATCCGGTCATGGCTGAAATCTCGGAAACGCTGAGCTCCGTTGTGCTGAGCAGCCGCTTTGCTTCCGCGACACGGCGCAGCGCGAGGTACTCCATGGGGCGCATTCCGCATTGCTGCCTGAACACCCGGCAGAAGTGCTGCAGCGAAACTCCGCACAGCGCCGCGAGTTCCTCAAGCGTGATATCGCGGCTGAAATTCTCGTCCATGAACTTGACTGCGGGGTCGGTGAGCCGTGGAGTCCCACCCTGGGAACCTCCGGAAAAGAACAGCGAGCGCACCTCCAGAATGTATTCATACACCAGCCTTGAGCAGCGCTCTCCACCGTGAATAGGGTCGGCAGCTGCGGACATCATGCGGCTGAATATCCTCTCGCAGCCGGAAAGCTCAGCGGAACTTTTTTCGTGCCATTCGCCGAAGCCCATCTCGGTCATGAGTTCCTTTATGTGATTTCCGCGGAATACAACCCACGCGGTTTCCCATCTGTCGGCAGCGGGGAAGTACTCATGCGGTACGCCGGAAGCAAGAAAGAATATGCTGCCCGGCGCCTGTATGAAGTCCCTGCCGTCAACGCGCAGGACGCCGCTGCCGCTGCGGGTGAACAGTATCTGGCAGGAAACCAGTCCGTCCGGGCGCACAACGTGGTATTCCGGGTCGGAAATACCCGCGCCGGAAAGATAGAACGGAAGTCTGGCCTGCGCTGCGATCACCGGATATATACTGCTGTTCATTCTATCACCTCTGTCAATATTTTAGCATAAAAACGCGTCCGGGTCAATATGTGAAAATTAACGGGAAAACTACTTGACAAATCAATTATACTGATGTATAATAAATTATATCAAATCAGAAATAATTATCATTTTGGAGGTATAAAATGACTATCACAAATGATATCAGGTACATCGGAGTTAACGATCATGACATCGACCTTTTTGAGGGTCAGTATGTTGTTCCCAACGGAATGGCGTATAACTCCTACATCATCATGGACGAAAAAATCGCGGTAATGGACACTGTAGACGGCGCATTCGGCGGCGAATGGCTCGCCAAGACAGAAGCAGAGCTTGCAGGTAAGTCGCCGGATTACCTTGTGGTTCACCATATGGAGCCGGATCATTCTGCCAACATTGCGGCATTCGCGGAGAAGTACCCGGCGGCGAAGATAGTTTCATCAAAGCAGGCGTTTGTGATGATGAAGCAGTTCTTCGGCACGGATTACGCGGACCGTCAGGTAGTCGTGGCTGAAAAGAGCACGCTGGAACTCGGCAGGCACACGCTGAATTTCATCGCGGCTCCCATGGTCCACTGGCCAGAGGTGGTAATGAGCTACGACAGCGCCGACAAGGTGCTTTTCTCTGCAGACGGCTTCGGCAAATTCGGCGCCCTGGACGTTGATGAGGACTGGGCATGCGAGGCGCGCCGTTACTATTTCGGCATCGTGGGGAAGTACGGCGCACAGGTGCAGGCAGTGCTGAAAAAGGCTGCCGCGCTGGATATCGCGGTCATCTGCCCGCTGCACGGTCCGGTGCTTTCCGGGGACCTCGGACGTTATATCGGGCTTTACGACGCATGGTCGTCCTACCGTCCCGAGAGCGAGGGCGTTGTTATCGCATGCGCAAGCGTTTACGGTAATACCCGCAGGGCTGCAGACATGCTTGCAGCAAAACTCGCGGATAAGGGCGTAAAGGTTTCCGTGCATGACCTGGCGCGCGACGATATGGCTGAATGCGTCGAGGACGCATTCCGTTACGACAGGCTGGTGCTTGCTTCACCGACTTACAATGCGGATGTGTTCCCGTTCATGAGGACGTTCATCGAGAGCCTGACCGAGAGAAACTACCAGAAGCGAAAGGTGGCGTTTATCGAGAATGGTTCCTGGGCTCCGCTGGCAGCTAAGGTGATGAAATCCATGTTCGAAAAGAGTAAGGATATCACTTTTGCAGAGACCACCGTAACGGTCCGTTCGGCAGTAAACGCAGACAGCGAGGCACAGATCGCAGCCCTTGCAGATGAACTCGCGTAATTTCACAGATTATATAAAGTCACGGTACATGTTCACGTGCCGTGACTTTTTTCTTTTTGTTGGCAGAATTATCACAAAACCTGTTGACAAGAGGTGAGATATTGTGTAAAATAAATATGTATGTGTTTATTATGTTCCGGAAAAATCCGGACTTGAAAGGACAAATAAAATGGCTTTTTTCAACTTCTCACCGGAACTGGCGGAATTAAGCGAAAAGGCGATGGAACTCTGCAGACCGCAGTTCGCAGAACTCGACCGCATGGCCGAATACAACGGGCAGCGCGTGCTGAAAGCATTCATCGACAATAAGATAAGCGATATCCATATGAAAGGCACCAACGGCTACGGCTACGGCGACGACGGCAGGGACAAGCTTGACGCGGTTTACGCGCAGATACTCGGCGCTGAGGACGCGCTGGTGCGCCACAATTTCGTCAACGGTACCCACGCGCTGACAACGGCGCTGTTCGGAATCCTGCGGCCGGGCGACCTGCTGCTTTCCGTTACCGGGGAACCTTACGACACCATGCAGGGCGTTATCACCGGCGAGGGGATAGGTTCGCTGAAGGATTTCGGGGTAAAGTTCGCAAAGGTCGATCTGCTGCCCGACGGAACTCCTGACCTTGAGGGAATAAAGAAAGCTGCAGGCGGCTGCAGAATGGCGTATATCCAGCGTTCCAGGGGATATTCGCTGCGCCCGTCGCTGACGGTTGACGCTATAGGCAGTATCTGCGAGGCAGTCCGCAGCGTCAACAGGGACTGCGTGATATTCACCGACAACTGCTACGGAGAACTCGTAGAGGAACGCGAACCGCTTGCAGTGGGTGTTGACCTCATTGCTGGCAGCCTTATCAAGAACCTGGGTGGAGGTATTGCCGAGACCGGTGGTTACATAGCCGGCAGGGCAGACCTCGTGGAACTGTGCGCATTCCGGCTGACGACCCCGGGCACCGGCAAGGAAGTCGGCGCGAGCCTTAACCAGCTGCGCGGAATGTACCTGGGTATATTCCACGCGCCGGAAGCAGTCTGCGCGGCTCTCAAGACGGCGACATTCGCGGCAGCGCTGGCAGAACTTCTCGGGTTCGAGGCATTCCCGAAGTATAACGAAAAGCGCACCGACATCATCGAAGCACTGAAGCTTGGCGGTGAAAAGCAGCTGATTGCGTTCTGTCAGGGCATTCAGGCAGGTTCGCCGGTGGATAGTTTCGCTTCCCCGGAACCCTGGGATATGCCGGGTTACGACAGCCAGGTCATCATGGCGGCAGGCGCGTTCACGATGGGGGCTTCCATCGAGCTTTCTGCCGACGCACCGCTCAGGGAGCCGTTTGCGGTATGGCTCCAGGGTGGACTTACTTTCCCCACAGCGAAGATAGGAATTCTCACCGCAGCACAGCATATGCTTGACAAGGGTCTCTGCACCATAAGGTAACGCCGAAAGGACAATAACATGATAAAGAGCATGACAGGCTTCGGAAGAGGCCATCAGGTACTCAACGGCCGCGATATCACAGTAGAGATACGCGCCGTTAACCACAGATACTATGAATTCAGTTCGCGCCTGCCCAGAAGCCTGGGTTACGTCGAGGACAAGCTGAAAACTCTTCTCCAGGGGAGGATCAGCCGCGGCAAGGTAGAAGTTTCGGTGCTGATAAACAATGTTGAAGCGGCTGATGAAAAAATCACCATAAACCACGAGATAGTCAAGGAATACATCGACGCGATGCGCTCTGTAAAAGACGAATTCGGGCTGGTGGACGACCTGTCGCTGTCGAATATCCTGCGCATTCCCGACGCATTCACGGTGGTAAAGACCGAGACCGACGAGGAGCAGCTGTGGGAGGATATCAGATCCACCGCTGAGGAAGCGCTGGAGCATTTCATCAGCATGCGCGAGAACGAGGGCGAACGTATGAAGCAGGACGTCCTCTCAAGACTTGCGAAGATAGAGGAATGGGTCGGCGTGGTTGAAACGCGCTCCCCGATGGTGGTGGAGGATTACCGCAAGCGCCTTTACGACAAGATGTGCGAGGTGCTCAGTTCCACGAACATCGACGAGAACCGCATTCTCATGGAAGCCGGGATATTCTCCGAAAAGACCGCCGTTGACGAGGAAACGGTACGCCTGCGCAGCCACATCGCGCAGTTCCGCGGAATGCTGGAGAGCGGTGAGCCGGTGGGCAGAAAGCTTGACTTCCTGGTGCAGGAAATGAACCGCGAAACGAACACGATAGGCTCCAAGGTACAGGATATCGAGGTAACGCGCATAGTCGTTGACCAGAAGAGCGAAATCGAAAAAATACGCGAGCAGATACAGAATATCGAATAAACCGGGACTGCTGAGAAATACACTTTTTGACGAGCAAGGGGCTGTGTTATCACAGTCCCTGTTGTTTTATGCACCAAAATGGCATGATAGCATATTATATCTCAAAGAGGTGATTATCATGCTGATCGAAAGCGGCTACGACAGGGTGAGGGCGGTTTCGTATGCGCTGAAATGGGCGCTGTCCAGAAATCCGCGGTATTATGATTTTGAGAATATCGGCGGCGACTGCACTAATTTTGTTTCACAGTGCCTTTACGCGGGCTGCCGGGTGATGAATTACTCAGGGGACGACGGGTGGTACTATATCAGTCCCGACGACCGTGCGCCTGCGTGGACGGGGGTGGAGTTCCTGAACCGGTTTCTGCTGACGAACGAGGGACCCGCTGTTTACGCCGAAACCGTGGAATTATCTCAGCTGCGCCCGGGGGACGTCATTCAGCTGCGAAACGGCGAGGGAAGGCTTTATCACACGATGCTTGTATCCTATATTTTCTATCCGGGCACTCCGGAAAGTATTTTCACCTGTTCGCACACCTATGACGCAAGAAATCGCCGGCTTTCCAGCTATGATTACGCCGAAGCCGTGGGGATCCGCATAATTGGTTCCCGGCGCGAGATATAGGAGGTAGGTATGCTTATTTACACAGTACAGCCCGGGGACACAATTGCTGCAATATCCCGCAGATACGGGCTTCCACCCGCGAGAATTGAGGCAGACAACAGCCTGCGCGACGGTTCCAGGCTGGTGCCGGGGCAGAATTTACTTATCAACACGGATACGGTGAGGTACATCATAACAGAAGGGCAGACGCTGTTTTCGCTTTCGCAGGAATACGGCGTCCCGCTGGAAAGTCTCATCGAAGCGAACCCGGAACTTGACCCGCTGAATATCCGTCCCGGTGACGCCGTTATGATACCGGTTGACGGTTCCGGGGAGCGGAGACAGGCGCTTTTCAACGGTTATGCATACCCGAGTATAAGCACCAACGCGCTTAACTGCGTGCTGCCATTTCTGACGTTCATAAGCCCATTCAGCTATACGCTGACGCCGCAGGCAGAGCTTATCCCACCGGACGACAGCAGTCTGATATTCAGCGCGCAGCGGTCGGCAGTCATGCCGCTGATGGTGGTTACGAATATTTTCGGCGAGGGCTTCGACACTGAAAATCTCTCCGGTATCCTTGCTTCGGAGGAACTGCAGCAGCGGCTTATCGGAAACATTCTTGCTGAGGTGACCAGCAGGCGGTATTACGGCGTGAACATGGATATAGAATACATCGCGCCAGATGACCGGGAGCGGTATAATGCATTCCTGGAACGGCTCACGGATCAGCTCCACGATCGGGGATATATAGTTGTGACTGCCCTTGCCCCCAAGATTTCCCCGGATCAGAAGGGGGTGCTTTATGAAGCGCATGATTATGAAGCACAGGGCAGGATAGCGGATTATGTGATCATCATGACTTATGAGTGGGGGTACACATGATACCATACATCATTATAGTATTGTATCAGTTGATTTTACCTTATAAAACTTTTTGGGGCAAATGGTTCAGGTCCATGTTTACCGGAATACCGTTTACGCTTGATAATGATGTTGTCATGTTTCAGGTGTTTCCTGACTATACTGGTACTTCATTGAATGCAGTGGGTAATGCCTGTGACCAGGGCATTGTTTATGGAAAAGTCAACAACGGCTCCATAAACCTTGTAGTGGTATGTACTGTCCTTGCGATTGGAGTAGATCCGACAACTCCGTGGAGATCTGCGGAGCAGCCGTGAAATGTCTGTGTGCTAGCAATGTAGCAATGTACGCTGTTTACCTGCGGAAATCCAGAGCAGACTTTGACGCGGAAGCATGATGACAAGGCTCGGGACGGGCAGCAGGAATCACAGCGACACGCTCCGCTGCCCGAACCGGAATTGCGGCAACGTATCCGCAAAGCTTGAGCTTGTTGAAAGCGCTCTCGTTGAGGGCGTTGCACGGTGGCTCAACGACTGCCGCGTGAATGTCAGCCGGAAGCCTGCCGCAGATACTGCGAAAGCGGAGCGTACGGCAGCCGAAAAGGTACGCGCCGAACTTGCTAAACTGGACAGCCAGCGTGAGAAAATATATTCGTTCCTGGAACAGGGGGTGTATTCCGCCGGGGAATTCCGGGAGCGCATGGAATCGCTCGAAAAGCGAAGAACGCAGCTTTCGGAGAATCTGCGGCAGGCTGAGCAGGCAGTCAGCGAGGCGGAGGGTGATCGTCAGCTTTATGCGCGGATAATCCCCAGGGTGGAGCGCGTGATGGATATTTACGCGCAGTCCACACCGGAGGAGAAAAACCGTCTGCTAAAGACGATAATCAGCCGGGCTGAATACATAAAAACGGAGCGCAACACCAGAGGAAACGCTGACCGCTGCAATTTCACGCTTAACGTGACGCCGCTCTTTCCGGAAACAGATTAAAGGCAGTCGGAAGGCTGTCTTTTTTACTGTCGAAATCTGGTTCTTGATTTCCTGATGAAAAACCTTGACTATTCGTTACGAATATGATAAAATGATTGAGAGGTGATTCTGTATGGAAACCAGAACAGCAAGGCTCAGCGTGGGGCATTCCGGTGGAACTGCCGGAGCCGGGAGCCGTAATTATAAAGTTACACTGCCGACTAAATGGATCGAGCGGCTCGGACTCGGGGTGAACAACCGTGAAATGGAGCTTGCCCTTGACGGCGACAGGATCATTATAACTCCCCGGCTGACTGCGGAGGAGTTCGCAGAGAATGCCATAAAGCACGGACACAGCGTGTATAAGTTCAGCTTTTTTGACGGCGACAGACTGTGCAGCGTAATTTACGCTGATTTCACCGAAAAGCAGGTTCGTGCGGACAACTACACGGAAAATATCGTCAAAACGGCTTTTGGCAGGAATTCCACGCCGTCATGGGAGGATTTCCGGGAGTTCCTTAAGGAGCGCTGCATTCCCGAAAGCAGGAGCGGTCTGAACGAATATCTTAAAACGATAGGCGCAGACAGCAGCGACCCGCTTGACATTCTTCCCATAACCAAAGGCAGAATGGCAGAGGACAATCAGCGGCTGATAATGGAGAAATTATAATGAGCGTGAAACTTGTGAGCGATGAGAAAATCGCAGAAACTTCCTCAAAGGGAAACCAGGAGAAATGGCTTGACAACGGCGTCTGGTACAAGCTGGATCAGTTCGGTTACGAATCGCTTGCGGAAACGCTGGTTTCGCAGCTTCTGTGCCAGAGCAATATTGAACAGGACACACCGTTTAAATTCGTGCGGTACGACATCAGCCGTGTTATTGCGCATGGTCGGGAGCGGGTATGCTGCGCCAGTGCGGATTTCCTGAAAGAGGGTCAGTCTATAATCACGCTTGCTCATCTGCTGAAAAGGGAAGTGGGTGAGAGCCTGAAACAGCAGCTCGGGAAGCTCCCGAGCGATAAGGCAAGGATACGCTATATTGCAGAGCAGACCGCGGAAATAACAGGTCTGCATGATTTCCCGCAGTACCTGACGCTGCTGTTTGAGATAGATTCCCTGATACTGAACGACGACCGCCATCTTAATAACATCGCGGTTCTGGAGCATGGCGGCGCGTACGATTACTGCCCTATTTTCGATAATGGGGCAGGACTTCTGTCAAATATGCAGGTGTATAATGTGGGGATAGAGCCGGGAGGGCTGATTCCGACTGTTATGTCAAGGCCGTTCAATATCAGCTTCAACCGGCAGATGGGTACTGTCCGGCGGCTGTATGGAAATCAGCTGAGCCTCCCGAAATTCACAGGAGCTGATATAGAGCAACCGCTTGCGCCGCTGCTGGATTACTATCCGAAGCCCCTGCGGGGATTTATCTCCGACCGGGTAATGTGCTGTATACTCACAAGGCAGAAATTCCTGTAAATCCGAACACTATAATGACGCCGGACGTATACATTCGGACCACCACTGGCAGTTTCGCCGATAAACGAGGTGCGTCGGGTGCTTGACTATGCGGTTACGGAAATTCCCCCTGAAAAGATACTGATGGGCATGCCGAATTACGGCTACAACTGGACTCTGCCTTTCATGCGCGGCACTCCGGCGCAGAGCATCGGGCTTTCGCAGGCAGTTGAACTTGCGCAGAAGTACGGGGTTGAAATACAGTATGACGAGCGGGCGCAGGCGCCTTTCTTCTACTACACTGATAACGGAACACAGCATGTCGTATGGTTTGACGACCCGCGCAGCACAGAAGCAAAGCTGCGGCTCATCGATGAATACAGCCTTGCCGGGGCAAGCTGGTGGACCGTCAACCGCTGCTATGTCCCGGGGCTTCTGGTTCAGCAGAATTTATACGACACAGTGAAATTATAACAGCAGCTCCCCGAAGGTCACGGGGAGCTTTCCTTTTATTTGTATAATTGCTTATATATTTTTGTCGAATAGTATAAAAGAACTTGACAATTTGTCGGATAAAGTGTATCATATAAATAAAGTTTAAAAAAAGGGAGAGTATCCATGAAAAAACACATCGGAAAACTCATCACAGGAGCATTTATTCTGCTGTTCCTGATCGGGTGCTTTATTCAGGCGCCTGTTACTGAAGCAGTAGGCTCGCTGTGGTCGCTGCTGCCGCCAGTCGTTGCCATCGGTCTTGCGCTGATAACAAAAGAGGTTTATTCCTCGCTGTTCATCGGTATCCTGACAGGCGGCGTCATCTATGCAATTGCGAATAATTCCGGCTTTGAGGGAATGTTCACAGTGGTCATCAAGGACGGTCTTATCGCAAATCTCGCGGACTCCTACAATGTGGGAATTCTCGTGTTCCTGGTAGTACTCGGCGTGATCGTCGTGCTCATGAACAAGGCAGGTGGAAGCCGCGCTTACGGCGAATGGGCTGCCGCGCACATCAAGACCCGCAGGGGGGCGCAG
>HF989520.1:60682-79346 GCA_000432175.1 Eubacterium sp. CAG:786 | reverse complement strand
ATTCCTGCTGGGCGTGCTGATATTCGTTGACGATTATTTCAACTGCCTGACTGTCGGCTCGGTAATGCGCCCGGTAACAGACAAGCACAACGTTTCTCGCTCGAAGCTTGCGTACCTCATCGACGCAACCGCGGCGCCGGTATGCATCATCGCGCCGATCTCGTCGTGGGCTGCTGCAGTCAGCGGAACGGTTGACGGTGTGAATGGAATAAGCCTTTTCATCAGCACTATCCCCTATAATCTTTATGCGCTGCTCACCATTATGATGGTTATTTTCATGGCGTCCGCAGATATGGACTTCGGACCCATGAAGCGCCATGAGGACAACGCGCGCAACGGCGACCTCTTCACCACCCGCAACAAGGTCTATGAGGACGACGACCAGCCTATCCGCTCCAAGGGAAAGGTCATCGACCTTATCCTGCCGGTCATTATTCTGATAGTTCTCTGCGTTATCGGCATGATCTACACAGGCGGTTTCTTCAGCGGCGTGAATTTCGTGGACGCATTCGCGGGCTGCGACGCTGCATTCGGGCTTTCGCTCGGTTCTGTGGGCGCGCTGGTCGTGATAATCATTTATTACCTTATCCGTGGCGTGCTCAGGTTCACGGAGTGCATGGATTCCATTGCTGCCGGATTTAAGCAGATGGTGCCTGCAATACTCATTCTTACATTCGCGTGGACGCTCAAGACCATGACAAACCAGCTTGAGGCAGGAGCGTTCGTTTCCGGTATTGTTAAGAGCGCCACCGCCATCAGTATCCTGCTTCCGCTTATACTGTTCGTTGTGGCTGTTGGACTCGCTTTCGCCACAGGCACTTCCTGGGGTACTTTCGGTATCCTTATCCCGATCGTTACAAGCGTGTTCAGCCAGGAGCTTGCCGCCGTCGCTGAAACGGGCGAGATACCGCAGATGGTCATCGTGTGCATTTCTGCGTGCCTTGCAGGCGCGGTTTGCGGAGATCACTGCTCGCCAATATCCGATACGACTATCATGGCTTCCACGGGCGCTCAGTGCGACCATGTAAATCATGTTTCCACACAGCTGCCGTATGCGCTGACTGTCGCTTCTGTCTGCGCAGTCGGGTATATTATTTCCGGCTTTGTGCAGAATGTGTTCGTGGTGCTTGGTTCTTCGATGGTGCTCATGCTTGCGGTGCTGTTTCTTATTAAGTTCCTCACCAACCGCAAAAAGAACGGATAAACCAAAGGTCACCTCTAAAACCCTTGTTTGAGTGAAAATGTGTATAGCGCACTGCCTGCTTCAGAAAGCCTCCTCGTAAGGCAGCCTTACGAGGAGGCTTTCATCGCATTCGGTGCACTCTCCCCATTTTCCCTTTTCAAACCGGTTTTTAGAGGTTCCCCAAATATTAAGGGGCTGCGATCTGCAGCCCCTTTAAATTTTAGTTCCAGCCCTTTACCCCGAGAAATTCCTCAAGGGTCAGACCACTGTCGTGGACGAGTTTTGCGGTGCTGGTACCGAGGTAGCGAACATGCCACGGTTCATAGATATAACCGGTGATGTTTTCGCAGCCCTCGGGATAACGGATAATGAAACCGTATTCCCAGCAGTGCGCCGCGAGCCATTTTCCCTCGTCGGTCTTGCCGTAACTCTGGCTGAGTGAGGATATATCCATCGTCAGCCCTGTCTGGTGCTCGGAATGCCCAGCCTGCGAAGAATAGCGGTCCGCTTTTTCAAAACCGTCTATGCTTTCCCAGTAGGCGAAGGTTTCTTTCTGCTTTTCATATGAGCGGAAGCCGGAAACTATCGACATGTTGTAACCGGAAGCATTCTTCATTTTCAGGAATGCATTATACGCGACAGCTTCAATTCCGTTGCCGTATGTGGACGGCAGAGAATACACACGGTTGACTATCATCACGCCGCCAACAGTGGTTATTCCGTCCTGCTCTATCGGGTCGGGGGGGACTATCTTTGCGGTAACGGTACCCTTGCAGTTGATGTCTGAGAAGTCGCCGAGGATATTCAGCTTGCCGGAGCCAAAGACGTTTCCGCCTTTGTTTACGCGCATTGTTCCGTCAAGGCTGACGTTTCCGCTTTTCTGTATCTTGAGCTTTCCCGTGCAGGAAACTATACCGGTGGAATGGATATTCATATCGCCCTGTACGAAAACCGCGCCGCCGGAAGCGACTTTCAGCGTGCCCTCGACCGTGAGAGAAACTCCGGGGAGGACATACAGCTTTCCGCCTTTCTTGATGCTGAGCGTGGCGCCTTTCGGCAGAATGCTGTCTTTTCTTATCACAAGGTTTCCGGTGATTTTTCTCGAACCCGAGTTGAAAAGCACTTCCGTTGTTTTGTCGGCTGTTACGGTGGTCTGCGCTTCTGCCTTGCCGGCAGTGAGCGGAGTCACGAAAAGGAACATTGCGGAAAACGTGATAATTGCCATGATCACCGCTGCTGCTGAGTTAAATGCTCTTGTCATATATTACCTCCTGCCATTGTGCTTCTGGGAACATCTAAGGCAACACCGCACAATTAGCAGCTAACGCCTTTGCCGTACGCTTGCTTGCATATTTTCCGTCATATTGCACAATTCGTCCTAGCAAGGCGACAGCCTTGCGTCGTCCTCATTGTACAATCTGGCAAAAAATCTGACGTCGCAATCGCACGACAATAATTATGCGGTGTTGCCCTAAAAACCGGTTTGAAAAGGGAAAATGGGTAGAGTGCGCCGAATGCGATGAAGTAAGGCTGTATGCCTTACGAGGTGGTTTTCTCATTTTCACTCAAACAAGGTTTTTAGAGGTGATCTTCTGTAAATAAGACCGGAGAAACTGCTGAAAGGTTACATTCCGGCTATAATTAAGGGGAGTTTGTACATACTATTATAGTACAGTTATCATATTTTGTCAACGCAGTATTCGTGATATCGTTCGACATTTTTTCATAAACCTCTTGACAAATACCCCCTGGGGGTATATAATATTCTCATAAAGGAAAGAAAGAGGTGACGATATGGAACACAAAGAATGCTGCCACTGCAAGGAATGCAAAAAGACCAAGGAGCGTTCCCCGGAGGAATATCGCTCGCTGATGAACCGCATAAAGAGAATACAGGGTCAGCTGCGTGGAATAGAGAACATGCTGGAGAACAACGCATACTGCACTGATATACTGGTGCAGGTCGCCGCAGCGAACGCGGCGCTCAACTCGTTCAACAAGGAACTACTTGCAAGCCATATAAAAAGCTGCGTTGCACAGAATATCCGCGAGGGCAACGACGAGGTGATAGACGAACTTGTTAACACCCTGCAGAAGCTGATGAAATAAACGGAAAGGACAAAAGGATGAGACAGTTTGACGTAACGGGAATGAGCTGTGCTGCGTGCAGCGCCCGTGTGGAAAAGGCAGTTTCAAAGGTGCCGGGTGTGAATTCCTGTTCCGTGAACCTGCTGACGAATTCTATGGGGGTCGAGGGCAGCGCTTCTTCCGAGAATATAATCAATGCGGTGGTCGCCGCGGGCTACGGTGCGAGCGAAAAGGGCGCCGAAAAGTCCGCTGAAAAGCCGGCAGCGGATACGCAGTCTGCGTTCCGCAGCATGAAAAGGCGGCTGATCTGGTCGCTGGTTTTCCTGATAATACTGATGTATTTCTCAATGGGGCACATGATGTGGGGGTTTCCGCTGCCGATGTTCCTTGAGGGGAACCATGTGGCTATGGGGCTTATTCAGCTGCTGCTGACCGCGATAGTCATGGTGATAAATCAGCGGTTCTTCATCAGCGGATTTAAGGCGCTGTTCAGGGGCGCGCCGAATATGGATACGCTGGTGGCGCTGGGTGCTTCCGCGGCGTTCGGGTACAGCACGTTCGCGCTGTTCGCGATGACTGACGCGCAGCTGCACGGTGGTTCAGAAGCCGCTATGCCGTTCATGAACGAGTTCTATTTCGAGTCCGCAGCGATGATACTCACGCTGATAACCGTCGGAAAAATGCTGGAGGCGCGCTCCAGGGGAAAGACCACCGACGCGCTCAATTCCCTGATGAAGCTTGCGCCCACCTCGGCTACCGTCATTCGCGATGGGCAGGAGGTGCATGTCCCGATCGAGCAGCTAAATGTCGGGGACATCTTTGCGGTGCGTCCCGGCGAGAGCGTCCCCGCAGACGGAGTGGTGATCGACGGAAACAGCGCGGTGAATGAATCAGCGCTCACCGGTGAGAGCATTCCGGTGGACAAGGCAGAGGGCGACAGGGTTTCCGCAGCTACGATAAACATGTCCGGGTACCTGAAATGCAGGGCAACGCAGGTAGGTGGAGATACCGCGCTGTCAAAGATAATCAGAATGGTCAGCGACGCTTCCGCGACAAAGGCGCCTATCGCGAAGCTTGCGGATAAGGTTTCCGGCGTATTCGTGCCGGTGGTCATCGGCATTGCGCTGGTGACTATCGCAGTATGGCTGCTGTGCGGGCAGAGCGCGGGGTATTCCCTTGCGAGGGGGATTTCCGTGCTCGTCATCAGCTGTCCCTGCGCGCTGGGACTTGCCACCCCGGTGGCGATAATGGTAGGCAACGGCGTGGGCGCGAAGAACGGCATTCTTTTTAAAACTGCGGAATCGCTGGAGCAGACCGGAAAGGTGAGCGTAGTCGCGCTTGACAAGACCGGTACGATAACCATGGGCGAGCCTGCGGTGACTGACATAGTGCCAGCAGACGGCGTTTCCCGCGGGGAGCTGCTGACCATGGCAGGCGCGCTGGAAAGCAAGAGCGAGCACCCTCTCGCTGCGGCAGTGATGAAGCAGGCAGAGCAGGAACATATAATCCCCGCGCAGACCGAGGAATTTGAAGCGCTGCCCGGCAATGGGCTGAGGGCGCGGCTTGACGGTTCTGAATTACTTGGCGGCAGCGTGAAGTTCATCTCAGGAAACGCTGAAATTCCGGAGAAAATGCTGCAGGAATGCGACAAACTCGCCGGCGAGGGTAAAACCCCGCTGTGCTTTGCCCGCGACGGAAAGCTGCTGGGAGTGATAGCCGCAGCCGACGTCATCAAGCCCGAAAGCCCCGAGGCAGTCAGACAGCTGCGTAATATGGGCATTCGCGTGGTAATGCTGACCGGCGACAACGAGCGCACTGCAAAGGCGATAGGCGCGCAGGCAGGCGTTGACGAGGTAATAGCGGGAGTGCTCCCCGATGGCAAGGAAGAAGTCATTCGCCGGCTGAAACAGAGCGGGCATATTGCAATGGTCGGCGATGGCATCAACGACGCCCCCGCGCTGACCCGTGCCGATATCGGCATCGCGATAGGCGCAGGTACCGATATAGCGATAGACGCGGCTGACGTAGTCCTCATGAACAGCCGTCTGACTGATGTGCCGGCAGCGATAAGGCTGAGCCGTGCTTCTCTCAGGAATATAAAGGAGAACCTGTTCTGGGCGTTCATTTATAACGCTGTCGGTATTCCGCTGGCAGCCGGGGTGTTCGTGAATATCTTCGGCTGGACGCTTGACCCGATGTTCGGTGCTGCGGCTATGAGCCTTTCAAGCTTCTGCGTGGTGACTAACGCACTGCGCCTGAATTTTGTTAAGGTCCATGACCCGGCGCATGACAGAAAGATACACCATACTCACAAGGAGGAAAAAACCATGGAAGTTACAATGAAAATCGAAGGCATGATGTGCGGTCACTGCGAGGCGGCCGTTAAGAAGGCGCTTGAGGCTGTTCCCACAGTTGAGAGCGCGGAAGTCAGCCATGAAAAGGGCACCGCGGTAGTAAGACTCACCGCAGATACTCCGTTCGATGTCCTGAAAAAGGCTGTCGAGGATAAGGACTACAAAGTGGTAGGCTGATAAAATTCGGTCGGGGCGCGCAGGGGACTGTGCGCCCCGATCGCCTATAAAGGCACACCGGGGCGCTTTTTTTCAAATTTTTTTGAAAAAACACTTGAAATTTATTTTAATATGTGGTATACTTGGAGAGTATGATATCACTTGTACACTTTTTCGTTAGTACATAATTATATGGAGGATTTTCAATCAATGGGTATATTCGAAATAATCAGCGCTATCGTACTGATAATCGCATGCGTTTTCATCGTTATCGTGGTGCTCATGCAGGATACAAAAACTCAGATGTCCAAGACCATTTCAGGTACTTCTTCTGATAACTACTTCGGCAAGAACTCCGGTAGGACCAAAGAGGCTATGCTCAACAAGGCAATGACCACTGCAGCGATAATCTTCTTTGTTCTTGCGATAGTTGTTAACGTTGTGAATGTTTACTTCGGTGGTTCCAAGGACGATACTTCTTCCGGTTCTTCCACAAGTTCAAGCGTTTCCTCTGATGTAGGCACAGGCTCCACGGCAGAAGCAACAACAGCGGAGGGTGGTTCCACGGCAGACGCTGGCAGTTCCGCAGCGGATACTTCCAGCGACAGCACGGAGAGCGGCTCCCAGGCAGAGAGCACCGCAGGTACCGCACAGGCTGAAAGCACAGCGTCAACTGCTGAACAGTAATACATCAGGACAGGCAATATCGCCTGTCCTTTTTGTTAATATCACGTAAAACGGGGATAATAGAGGCATAAGCCGCAGACAGGCGCAGCGCCTGGGAAAGGACAGAATATGAACAAGTTCAAGCTGTCGATTTTAATGGGATTATACAGGGCAGGAGAAAAGGGAATGAGCGTAAAGCAGCTCGCGGACCTGCTGGGAGTAAACAAAAAGGGCATGAAGAAGCTTGAGGAAGCCCTTTCCGAAATGAAGCAGCACAACGACATCGCCTACAAGAAAGGCAGCTGCTGGATAAAGCACCCTGAAACCTATTTCAAGGCGGAAGTCAGCAGGGTATCACAGCGCTCAGGCTTTGTGAAGAGTCTTGGCGACCTGCCGGTGGAATATTTCGTGCGCGGGCGCGACCTGTGCGGCGCTATTCCCGGGGATATAGTGTTGGCTAAGATGACTGCACCCGCGGACGACATCAGCCATTCCCCGGAGGCTGTCGTGCTTGCGGTGCTGGAGGAAACGAATTCACTGCTCACCGGCGTTATCGTCGCAGAGGGCAACAAGCTTATGGTGCTTCCGGACAGGCTGTGCAGCGACCCGCTGGTTATCGCAAAAGTATCAAAGGCGGCTGCGATGCATGTTGGCGACAAGGTGGTGTTCTCCATCAAGAAGCGCGGTGAACGCCATATGGATCATACAGTCAACATCGTGGACGTGTTTGGTTCCAGCGACACTGCAAAGGCCGGCGCTGAAGCTTACCTGATGTCTAACAGGCTGCATGTGACATTCCCGGACGAGGTGCTGCTGGAGGCTTCAAAGCTTGACCTCGACGAGCCGGACGGCGACGAGGTGCTCCGCAGGCTGGACCTGCGCGGTGAGCCTATCTTCACGATAGACGGCGCGGATACCAAGGACATCGACGACGCGGTGAGCCTGAGCAAGACTGACCGCTGCTACAAGCTGGGCGTCCACATCGCGGACGTTTCACACTATGTCACAAAGGGAAGCAAGCTTGACGAGGAGGCATTCTACCGCGGGACTTCTATCTATTATGCTGACCAGGTGGTGCCTATGCTGCCGAAGCAGCTTTCCAACGGGATATGCTCGCTTAATCCGCAGGTGGACAGGCTCGCGTTTTCCTGCCTGATGGACGTCAGCTTTGAGGGCAAGCTGCTGAACTACCGCTTCGAGAAGTCAGTCATCAGGAGCCGTGTAAAGGGCGTTTACAGCGAGGTCAATAAGATAATCGACGGAACAGCCGACGACGAGATAAAGGCAAAGTACGCTAAGGTCATCGACCGCATTCCGATAATGAAGGAACTTGCAGACATTCTCCAGAAGAACCGCATAGAGCGCGGCGCCCCTGAGATAGACACGCAGGAAACCAAGATAATCACCGACGAAAACGGCGTGTGCATTGACGTCAAGCCGCGTACCACCGGCATTGCTGAGGGCATCATCGAGGAATTCATGCTGATGGCGAACAACTCTGCTGCCGCACTTGCAATGAAAGAGAAGATACCGTTCGTGTACCGCGTGCACGAAGCTCCCACCAACGAAAAGCTCGACGCCCTGCGCGAAACCCTGACAGCGCTCGGAATAAACCCCGGCGCTCTCGGAACAAACGCCCCTGCAAGCGAACTCGCACGAATCCTGCGGGAAAACAAGGAAAGCGACCGCGCAATGGTCATCAACCGCATAGTACTGCGCACCATGATGAAAGCGCGCTACAGCGAGGAACCCCTCGGGCACTACGGGCTTGTCATGCCGGAATACGCGCACTTTACCTCGCCGATACGCCGCTATGCGGACCTTTCGATACACCGTATACTGACGGATTATGTGTATGCCCTCAATCACGACAAGCTTTGCAGAAAGTACGCTGCATTCGCGCAGTCTGCGGCACTGCAGGCGAGCAACACGGAGCTTTCCGCGGTGCGCTGCGAGCGCGACTGCGAGAACTTCTACATGGCTGAGTACATGAAAGAGCATGTCGGCGAGGAATTCGACGGAATGATCTCCGGCGTCAGCGCAGGTGGAATTTATGTGCTCCTGCCGAACACTGTCGAGGGCATGATCTCTGTCGCGGAACTTCCTCTGGGCGATTACGAGGTGCAGCACGGGGTGATCCTTACGGGTGCCGCTGACGGAAGCATTTTCACGGTAGGCGACAAGATACGCGTTAAGTGCGTGAGCGTCAACGTCAACGGAGGATTTATTGACTTCGCGCCGGTAAAGTAAGAGGTCTAGGGATACGCTGATTAAAGCGCAGCGTATCAAATTCAGCCGCGTGAGTATGCTCGTTTGAGCGAGGCGAATTTGATTTAATCAGCGTTTCCCTAGACATTAAGAGATTTTCACAAAGCGCACAGGGCGAAAGTTTTGCTTTCGCTCTGTGCATTTTATTATATATCTTTTAAAATATAGTCCCCCGGCTGCCACAAAGGCAACTGGGGGACTACAATAATTACGAATTCCGCATTCCTGATTCCGAATTAATTAAAGTACTCGTGCGAGGAAGTCTCTCAGGCGCGGGTTCTTGGGCGCGGTGAAGATCTCGTCCGGGGTGCCCTGTTCCTGGATAACGCCGTCAGCCATGAACATTACACGGCTGGCAACTTCCCTTGCGAAGCCCATTTCGTGGGTGACTACCACCATGGTCATGCCGCCGTCTGCAAGCTTCTTCATGAGTTCGAGGACTTCTCCGACCATCTCCGGGTCAAGCGCGGAGGTCGGCTCGTCGAACAGGATAACGTCAGGATTCATCGCGAGGGTGCGCGCAATGGCGATACGCTGCTTCTGACCGCCGGAAAGCTGCGACGGATACGCCTCAGCCTTGTCGGAAAGCCCTACCATCGCCAGGAGTTCATCGGCGCGCTTGTCGGCCTGTGCCTGGGTCATTATCTTGTTCTTGACGGGGGCAATGGTGATGTTCCTGCGGATAGTCAGGTGCGGGAAAAGGTTGAAGTGCTGGAACACCATGCCCATCTTCATGCGCACTGTGTTGAGTTCCTTGCCCTTTGCGTGGGTGATGTCCAAGCCCTCGAATTCCACGGTGCCGGAGGTCGGCTGTTCAAGCAGGTTCAGGCAGCGCAGAAATGTACTCTTACCGGAGCCGGAAGGTCCGATAACGACGACCTTTTCGCCTTTTTCTATCGTTTCGGTTATTCCGTCAAGAACGACGAGATCGCCGAAGCTCTTTTTCAGATTATTTACGCTTATCATTCGATAATCTCCTTTCAAGACGGTTGACCAGCGCGGAAAGTCCCACTACCATGATGAGGTAGATCAGCGCAACCGCGATCAGCGGCAGGAACGCTTCATAAGTCTGGGAACGGATAGTATCGCCGCCCTTTGTCAGGTCGTTCAGCGCGATGTAACCGGAAACGGAAGTCTCCTTGAGAAGAACGATCGCCTCGTTGCCAAGGGCAGGGAGGATATTCCTGAGAGCCTGCGGCAGAATGATGGAAACCATAGTGCGCGCATAGCCGAAGCCGAGCGAAGAACCTGCTTCGTACTGTCCCACATCTACTGACATGATACCGGAGCGCACTATCTCGGCGACGTAAGCTGCAGAGTTAAGACCGAACGCGATGACTGCAACGAATATCTTGCTGATATTCACGGAGCTGAACACAACGAAGTAAATTATCAGCAGCTGTACGACCATAGGAGTACCGCGGACTATCGTCAGATACAGACGGCATATGAGATTTGGTATTTTCAGCCTGCCCGTGCGCTGGTTGGTGGAACGGATTATCGCAATGATAAAGCCGAGCACGATACCGATAACTACCGCCAGAACAGTGATGAGCAGCGTGGTGCCGAGACCCTTTACAAGGTATACCCAGCGGCTCTTTTCAAAGAATGTGCTCTTTATCTTTTCGATAAGGTTCTGGGAAGCAGCGTCACCGCTCTTTACGATGATCATCTGGTTTGCTTCTGCATAGGGATCGGTGAAGTTCACGTTCTTGAGCCTGTCCTCGGTGACGGTCATGCCCGCAACGCCTACGTCAGCCTTGCCGGAATCAACTGCCGCGATGATGGAATCGAACGCCATGTCGTCGATGACAAGTTCCTTGCCGAGAATATCGCAGACTGCCTGCATCATATCAACGTCGTAGCCGACTATCTTTCCTTCTTCGAGGAACTCATAGGGCGCGAACTCTGCATTGGTCGCCATGACTATCTTGCCGTCGCGGGTTACGTTTTCGGGACTTGTGTAGGGGTGCTTGCCATATTCCTCGTCAACGAGCCAGTTCTGGTTTATCTTGTCGAGGGTACCGTTTTCGCGGAGCTGCTCCAGGGCTGCGTTTATCTGGTTCGTCAGGTCGTCGTTGCCCTTCTTGACTGCGATGGCGTATTCCTCGACTGCGAACGGCTCGGGGAGTATCTTGAGGTCGGAGTTCTTGCCGACAAAGTACTTAGCGGGCGCGGAGTCTATAAGAACTACGTCGACCTTGTTCTGCTTGAGCGCTTCGACAGCGTCGGCGCCCTTGTTGTACTTCTCGACGGTGGCGCCGGGAACCTGCTCGGCGTAAGTCATGCCGGTGGTGCCCAGCTGTACGCCGATGGTCTTGCCGGTGAGGTCGTTGCTTTCGCCCTTGATGATGATCATCTGGTTTGCTTCGGCATAGCTGTCGGAGAAGTTGACGTTCTTGAGTCTGTCTTCGGTGACGGTCATTCCTGCAACGCCAACGTCAGCCTTGCCGGAATCTACCGCTGCGATAACGGAATCGAACGCCATATCATCGATCACGAGTTCCTTGCCGAGAATATCGCACACGGCTCTCATCATATCAACGTCAAAGCCGACGATCTCGCCCTCTTCCTTGAACTCATAGGGCGCGAATTCGGCGTTAGTCGCCATGACGAGCTTGCCGTCGCGGGTCACATTTTCGGGGCTTGTGTAGGGGTGCTTGCCGTATTCATCATCGACGAGCCAGTTCTGGTTTATCTTGTCGAGAGTTCCGTTTTCGCGGAGCTGTGCAAGCGCGTTGTTGACCTGCTGAGTAAGTTCATCGTTGCCTTTCTTTATCGCAATGGCGTATTCCTCCACCGCAAACGGCTCGGAAAGAATGGACAGACCGGGGTTCTTGGCAACAAAATACTTTGCGGGCGCGGAGTCTATAAGTACGACGTCGACTTTGCCCTGCTTGAGCGCTTCGACAGCGTCGGCGCCCTTGTTGTACTTCTCAACGGTGGCGTCGGGGACTTCCTCGGCATAGGTCATGCCGGTGGTGCCTATCTGGACGCCGATGGTCTTGCCGGCGAGGTTGTTTGAAATACCCTTGATAACGATAGCCTGGTTGGCTTCGGAATAACTCTGGGTGAAATCAACGTTTTTCAGACGGTCTTCGGTGACGGACATACCTGCAACGCCGACGTCAGCCTTGCCGGAATCTACCGCTGCGATGATGGAATCGAACGCCATGTCGTCAATGACGAGTTCCTTGCCGATGATGTCGCATACGGCTCTCATCATGTCAACGTCAAAGCCGACGATCTCGCCCTCTTCCTTGAACTCATAGGGCGCGAACTCGGCGTTGGTCGCCATGACGAGCTTGCCGTCGTAAGTAGTGCCCTCGGGGCTTGTGTAGGGGTGCTTGCCGTATTCCTCATCGACGAGCCAGTTCTGGTTTATCTCGTCGAGAGTCCCGTTTTCGCGGAGCTGGTCAAGCGCGGAATTCAGCTGTGCGGTGAGGTCGCTGTTGCCTTTCTTGACTGCCATCGCGTATTCTTCTACTGCGAACGGCTCGGGGAGTATCGACAGGTCGGGGTTCTTTTCGACAAAGTACTTCGCAGGCGCGGAGTCGATGATAACTGCGTCTACCTTACCCTGACGTAGCGCCTCGATCGCGTCGGCTGCCTTGCTGTATTTGTCTATCGTCGCGTTCTCAATGTCCTCTGCCATGGTGCAGCCGGTGGTACCCAGCTGTACGCCGATGGTCTTGCCGACGAGGTCCTCCGAGCCTGAGATGGAACTTACCTCAGTGACGGATATCGCGTCGTTCTGTGTTACGTCTGCAGGATTTGACGCCTGCTGCGCGCACCCGGACATCATGCACATCGTGACGAGTAGCATGAGAGCGGACAATGCTGCTGCTATTCTTTTCATAGCGGAAATCTCCTTTTTAAAATAGTACCTATTATTATACTACATTCTTTTCCTGAATGCAAGGAAAAAAATATAATTCTGCAAAAATAACGCGGCAATTTGTGAAACGGCTTGTTTACTTGCATTGCCGCCATTGTGCATTTGCATTCTCTCAGGGCTTCGGGAATTCTTTTCGGCAATATGCACAAAAATTGTCGGCTATTTTTTTTGAAAGTCTGCAATTTATTTTTCGTAAACACCTTGATAAAATCTCCGAATTTTAGTATAATGAATATGTAATGATATGTCCGAATGGCATATCAGCATGCTCAGTTTGACGGAGCCTTTCCGTTGCGGGCAAATAATTATTTCTCAGGAGGAATATTCCAATGGCAGATGTTAAAGTTGCAATTAACGGCTTTGGCCGTATCGGACGCCTTGCGTTCAGACAGATGTTCGGTGCTAAGGGCTACGATGTAGTAGCTATCAACGACCTGACCAAGCCCTCTATGCTTGCTCAGCTCCTCAAGTATGATACCGCTCAGGGCGGCTACTGCGGCAAGATTGGTGAGAACCTTCACACCGTTTCCGCTGATGACGAGAAGGGCACACTTACCGTTGACGGCAAGACCCTGACCATCTACGCTGAGAAGGACGCTAAGGATCTTCCTTGGGGCAAGATCGGCGTTGACGTTGTTCTCGAGTGCACAGGTTTCTACTGCTCTAAGGACAAGTCCCAGGCTCACATCGACGCTGGCGCTAAGAAGGTTGTTATCTCTGCTCCTGCAGGCAACGACCTCAAGACCATCGTTTACTCCGTAAACGAGAAGACCCTGACAGCTGATGACACCATCATCTCCGCTGCTTCCTGCACAACAAACTGCCTCGCTCCTATGGCTAAGGCTCTGAACGATTATGCTCCTATCCAGTCCGGTATCATGAGCACTATCCACGCTTACACCGGCGACCAGATGATCCTCGATGGTCCTCACAGAAAGGGCGACCTCAGAAGAGCAAGAGCTGGCGCAGCTAACATCGTTCCTAACTCCACCGGTGCTGCTAAGGCAATCGGTCTGGTTATCCCTGAGCTGAACGGCAAGCTGATCGGTTCTGCACAGCGTGTTCCTGTTCCCACAGGTTCTACCACTATCCTGACCGCTGTTGTTAAGGGAGCAGACGTTACTAAGGAAGGCATCAACGCTGCTATGAAGGCTGCTGCTTCCGAGTCCTTCGGCTACAACGAGGATCAGATCGTTTCTTCCGATGTTATCGGCATGAGATTTGGTTCCCTGTTCGACGCTACTCAGACAATGGTAGCTAAGATCGCTGACGATCTGTACGAGGTACAGGTAGTTTCTTGGTATGACAACGAGAACTCCTACACTTCTCAGATGGTTAGAACAATCAAGTACTTCGCAGAGCTCAAGTAATTGTAACTCACAAGTATACAAGTCCCCCCGTGACCCGGGGGGATTTTTGTTTGACGCGATTTTGGAGAGAGTATGTGCAATAGTTGCAGGCAGCTGCATTTTTACAGCGGGTTCCGTTCCACGCTGCAGTATTCCCACGAGATAAGCAAGATACGCGGTCTGGTTGACCTCGGCGACATGACGGTGGAAAGTGCGACCGTCCCGTTGGATGATATCACCGGTGAAATACGCGGGTACTATCGTCACGAAGTCAGATGCGTTCTGTGCGGGCAGCGCTTTGCGGTGTGGATAGATACTTCCGACGGTTCCGGTGGACTTGTGGCGCTCGATAAATCATAAAAACATCAGACCCCTGCGATTTTACTCGCAGGGGTCTGATGCTGGTTTGGTTGGTAATTATATGAAAAGGTGTGGTTGGCTGAGTCAGTAAAGCAGATCGTCTGTGTCCCGATGACTTATCTCCGCTTTACGTGTATTATTATACTGGCGGCAGGTGTATTATTCGGGTGCGTAATGTGAAAACTGGATAAAAACGAGATGTGTGTTTTGTAGGAAAGAGAAAGATTTTACATAGATTTAACATTAGCTTTCGAAGATTTTTACGTGGGCGTATTGATTTATTACCAGAAAAATGCTATAATAGTTAAGAATAGCGCTGCGAAAAGTCCGCAAAAGTGGTCTGACGACCGCTGTAGATATAAATGAAAAGATCGGAGTGTACAACTATGAGAAGAACCAAGATCGTATGCACACTGGGACCCGCGACCAAGGACGACAAGGTCCTGAGAGAACTGATAGACAGCGGCATGAACGTTGCCCGTCAGAATTTCTCGCACGGAACCCACGAAAGCCATAAGATAGACCACGACCGCGTTATCCGCGTCGCTAAGGAAGCAGGACAGCCGGTGGCTACCCTGCTCGATACCAAGGGTCCCGAGGTTAGACTGCGTAAGTTCAAGGGAGGCGCAAAGCCCGAGATAAAGACCGGCGCTACATTCACGCTCACCACGCGCGAGGAAGATGGAACCGCAGAGCGCGCTTCCGTCAGCTATAAGGGACTGCCCGGGGATATTTCCGCAGGCACACGCATTCTCATCGACGACGGCAACATAATCCTCCGCTGCAGCGAGATCCGCGAGAATGCAGACGGCACATCAGATATCGTGTGCCAGGTTCTAAACGGTGGAGTGCTTTCCGACAACAAGGGCGTCAACGTGCCCGGTGTGAAGCTTTCCATGCCCTATATCAGCGAGGTGGACGAGAGCGATATCCGCTTTGCGGCGCAGGAGAATTTCGACTTTGTAGCGGCAAGCTTTGTCACCTGCGCGGACGATATCCTCGCGGTGCGCAAGATACTTGAGGAGGAGGGCAGACCCGATATCCGCATCATCGCGAAGATAGAAAGCGGAGAGGGCGTGCGCAACATTGATTCTATCCTGCATGTCGCAGACGGAATCATGGTAGCCCGCGGCGACATGGGTGTTGAGATTCCCTTTGAGGAGATACCGCAGCTGCAGAAGATGCTGATAAAGAAAGGCTACAACGCAAACAAGCAGGTCATCACAGCGACCCAGATGCTGGAATCCATGATAAAGAACCCGCGCCCGACCCGTGCGGAGACCACCGACGTTGCCAATGCGATTTATGACGGCACCAGCGCTATAATGCTTTCCGGTGAGACTGCCGCAGGTCTGCACCCGGTTGAGGCAGTACGCACGATGGCGCTTATCGCTGAGACCACAGAAAAGGCTATCGACTACAAAAAGCGCTTCTACAAGCTTGAAAACCCCGATGTGGTGAATGTTTCCACCGCGATCTCCCACGCGACTGTTTCTGCGGCAATGGACCTCGGTGCAACTGCGATAATCACCGTCACCAAGACTGGCACCACAGCCCGCATGCTGTCGCGTTACCGTCCGGAGTGCCCGATAATCTCCTGCACCACCAGCGAAACAACACTGCGCCAGCAGGCTCTTTCCTGGGGCGTTATCCCGCTGATGGCTGAGGAACGCATGACCTCCACCGACGACCTTATCCACCACGCAGTACAGAAGGCTGTTGAAGCCGGGCTGCTGCACAACGGCGACCTCGTTGTCATCACTGCGGGCGTTCCGCTTGGAGTTTCGGGAACCACGAACCTGATGAAAGTCCACATCGTCGGCGATGTACTGGTAACTGGTTCCGGCGCAACGACAGGTTCCGTCACCGCGACTGCCTGCGTATGCAAGACTGAGGAAGAGGCACAGAAGCAGTTCAATTCCGGTGAGATTCTCGTCATTCCGAGAACCAGCAACGCTATTCTGCCGCTGCTAAAGACCGCTGCCGGTATCATCACCGAGGAACGCGGCGACGACAGCCATGCTGCTATAGTCGGCAAGACGCTGGATATTCCCGTTATCACCGGCGCGACCAATGCAACGCAGATACTCCGTTCCGGCACTGCAGTCACTATCGACGCAGACAAGGGTATTGTTACCAGCGGAGAGCCTTCCAGCGATAACGTCTGATATAAGGTCACCTCTAAAAAAACCTCCCTACTTTTTGAAGCAGGGAGGTTTTGTGTTGTGCGGATTACTTTTTCTTGCCCGCAAGTTTGATTATATCGCCGAATTTCAGACGGCTGCCGTTATGCAGGATTATCATTTCGTAAACCCTTGCAACGATCACTGCAACGAGAACCACGAATGCTGCCAGAATGAGGATTGCAACAATGATCTGCGGCATTGAGAGATTGCCGAGCAGCAGGGCAGAGGGAAGCGAGAACGGTGAACTTACCGGAAAGTAGTAAGAGAATATCTGTATGGGGTTGGAACTTGCGGCGCCTGTATCAAGGCTGTCCGCATTGAATATTATAGGGAAGTACGCGAGATAGAAGCCCAGAACACCCAGCAGGGAATAAGGCTGCATTGCCTGCGCGAGGTCCTCCATTCTGCTGACGGAAGCGCCCACCAGTGCAGCGATGAGTGCAAAGAACATAAAGCCGAGTATGAATATCAGCAGGATAAGAATGAACGTGAGCGGGCTGATATTGCCGAAGCTGCTGGTTATCGCGTTTGCTATATCGGCATTCTGACCTGTCTGCAGGGAAGCGTCGCCCATTATCTTCATGATATCTCCGCCTATGCCGAAAGGCGCTGTCGCAGCAAATGTCACTCCACCCACAATGCCGATCATCAGGAACTGCATTATCGACACGAGCCCCATTGCGAGGACCTTTCCGATAACGACTGCGAGCGGGCGCACGGAGGTGAGCAGCAGCTCCATCACGCGGGAGGTCTTTTCAGTCGCGATAGCCTGAGCGACCGCCTGACCGTATGCGAAGATGAATATGAACAGCACCAGCGAGAATACCATGGGCACAACGTAGTTTATCATCGACTCGAACACGCTCCATTCGTCGGAGCCTGCCTGTATCCGTGAAGCGGTGTAGTAGTACTGTGTTGCTGCAAAATCCTCGGGTGAAACGCCTATGTTCATCATGTTGCGGTATTTCATAAGGGCTATCACCATGTCGGAAACAGCGCTCACAGAGTCGCCGTCGGTGTCGGGAGAATAGAACGTCTTTACGGAATATCCGACAATTGCGCCGTCCTGCTCGTCTGCGGCGATGGTCACGAGAATTTCTCCCGCTTCGGCGTCAGTCAGCCTTTCGATAAGCTGGCTGTCGGTGGCTTCGGTTTCAGTCACCGGGATATTCAGCTTTATGAGCGAGGATATGTCGTCGGCTGTGAGAGTCCCGGTGCTGTCAGAAATATACGCTTTGCGCAGGTCGATTTCGGTTGCGGAGTCGCTGCCGGTTATGATATCTCCGGCGCCCGCAAGCTTCGGTATGATATTAATTCCAGCAGTGAGAAGCATCACGATAAGCCCGATGACTATAGTCCCCACGATGAAGCTTTTAGTTTTTATGTACTGTGTGAACGTGAAGCCGAATACCTTTTTCCAGCCTCTTGCATTATTACTTTTCATCAGACTCACCCACCTTTTCTATGAATATCTCATTGAGGGACGGTTCGCGCAGTTCGTACTTTATGAGCGGAATTCCCTTTTCCATTATCATATTCAGCAGCGAATGCGCCTGCTCCTCGCTCTTTACGTTGAAGCTGCTGCCATTCGGGGTTATCTCTGTGGCAGTCAGACCGCACTGCTGAGCCATTCCTGTTATGTCGCCCTCGCATTTTACGGTGAGCTTGACTCTGCCGTAGCCTTTCTTTATCTCGTTGAGATCGCCCTTGAGCACCGTCTTTCCCTTGTTGAGAATGACTATCCCGTGGCAGAATTCCTCGATGGTGGACATCTGGTGGCTGGACATTATAACATACTTGTTCTTCTTTATTTCATCACGGATAACGCTCTTGAAGAGTTCCGCATTCACCGGGTCAAGTCCGCTGAGCGGCTCGTCGAGAATGAGCAGTTCCGGGTCATGCACCAGCGCGGCTATCAACTGGATCTTCTGCTGGTTGCCCTTTGAGAGCTGCTCCGCGCGCTTGTCGCGGTAGTCCTCAACGCCAAGACGCTCAAACCAGTAATCCAGCGCTTTTGCGGCGTCCTGCCGGCGCATTCCCTTGAGGGAAGCAAAGTACATCAGCTGGTCCATTATCTTGTATTTGGGGTATAATCCGCGCTCTTCCGCGAGATAGCCGATGGGCTCGTTCGCGGTGCAGAATTCCTTGCCGTGCCA
>HF989520.1:58737-60600 GCA_000432175.1 Eubacterium sp. CAG:786 | reverse complement strand
GACGTGGTTTTGCCTGCGCCGTTTGTGCCCAGCAGGGCAAACACGCCGGGCTCGTTCATTTCAAAGCTGAGTCCGTCCACAGCCCTGTAATTACCATAGGTCTTGACAATATCGCTGACCTTAAGTGACATATTGTTCACACTCCTTTATCTGTTTATGTGTTGTATATACAGTATAATCTGTTTTTGCCTGTTTGTCAAGGGGGTTGTGAAAAAAATGTTCAGTTTTTTGTCGTAAGGCGTGTTTTTTTGTATCTCCTATTGACAAATCTTTGAATTTGTTGTACAATTAAATCACTAAATTTGTTTATTCGGGGGTATCGTGAATGGCTCTTATCAACATAATGGAAGACATCGTCAAGGACAAACTTACTGAAATGCTCAAAAACGAGCAGTGCTGCAAGTGCGAGCGCTGCTTTGAGGATATGACTGCGCTTGCGCTGAACAAGCTTCCTGCACGATATGTCAGCACACACAACGGAGAGCTGTTTTCAAAGCTGAATTCCCTTGTAAGGCAGAACAGCGTTGACCTTAACATTGCGGTCGCTGAGGCTATCGCGTGCGTTTCCAAGCGCCCGTCACACCAATGATGGAAACTATATTTTGCGACAGCGCCTTTACGGGTGCTGTTTTTATTTTGCCTATTGACATTTTAGCAAAAAAGGTTTATTATATAAACGCAGACGTTAGCTAAAGTTAACGAAAGGATCGTGATAAAATGAAATGCGATTGTGAAACAAGCTCTGAAGACCACGACCTGGTGGACTGCATAACCTCCGCGCTGGACGCAAGGGACCCTTATACCGGCAATCATTCCCGCAGGGTGAGCGATATGGCGTGCGAATTATGCCACGTGCTGGGACTTTCCGGCGCGGCGACCAGTGAGATACATATAGCAGGACATTTGCATGATATAGGTAAGATCGGCATTCCGGACCGCATACTTCTGAAGCCCGGCAGGCTCGATGACGAGGAATGGGAAATGATGAAGCAGCACCCGAAAATCGGCGCTGATATTCTTTCGGGCTGCCGCCATTTCGACAGGATAGCGGCGATAATACTGCACCACCACGAGCGGTTCGACGGAAAGGGATACCCGTTCGGGGCAAAGGGCGAGGAGATACCGCTTGGTTCAAGGATAATCGCGGTGTGCGACTCCATAGACGCAATGGCAAGCAACCGCGCCTACAGGAATGCGCTCCCGCTGGAGAAAGTCCGCGAGGAGATAGAGAAGAATTCCGGCGTTATGTACGACCCCGACGTTGCGCGCGCAATGCTGGAAAACTGGATGATAGTCACGGAAACATATCCGGGCAGATAAAATAACGCACGGCTCTTGCAGGTCGTGCGTTTTGCTTTATGCCTCCTCTTGGTGCAGGAGTTTCGGCGCGGTGATACCAGTCAGGAATGCACCCAGGGCAGCCGTGACAAGTATCGCGATGACTGCGCCGGCAAGAATGGTGTTGCCGCAGGAAAGCCCCATTGCCAGCGGAACTCCGCCTATAGCCGCCTGCACGGTCGCTTTGGGCATGTACGCTATCATGCAGAACAGCCTTTCGCGGAGTGACAGCTTCGTTTTTATCATGCATATCCCCACGCCGATGAAACGGAACGCCAGCGCCCCGAAAATCACCCCGAGAACCGGCAGCCATATCGCTCCTGCAGCGCTGATATCCACCTGCGCACCAACAAGCACGAACAGCATTATTTCAGCGGCAGTCCACATGGAGCCGTACTTGCGGGAAACGCGCACGGCGCGCTCGGGCGCTTTCCATCGGAGTGAGATACCGCAGGCGATAACTGCTACAAGCCCGGAAAATCCGATGAAATCCGGCAGGCAGTCCTCCAGTGTCACCAGCAGGAA
>HF989520.1:35888-58715 GCA_000432175.1 Eubacterium sp. CAG:786 | reverse complement strand
GGAATGCAACGCTCAGCAGTATCACGACTTTCAGGCTGTCGCGCAGGTGCACCCTGCTGAAAATAAGCGCCAGAAGAATTCCGCAGAGTACCCCGACGGCAGCGCCAGAGATTATCGCAACGGGAATATTCACGATGGAGAGCGCCGAGAAGTCCCCACCGGTGCATATCCCGGAAAATACCGAGAACATTACGATGACGAACACGTCATCCATGGAAGCCCCCGCGAGTATCATCTGCGGAATAAGCTTGTCGGTACCGCGTTTTTCCTCAATAAGAGTCAGCATTCTGGGGACTACGACTGCCGGGGAGACTGCGCCGAGCACCGAGCCCATGAGGGCTGCTTCGGCGTAGTCCAGCCCAAGCAGGGGAGGCGCCAGGAGCGTTACGCCGACGATCTCGCAGCCGGCAGGGATAAAGCTCATCAGCAGGGCGGGTCTGCCGCATTTTTTCAGGTCGGAGATCTTCAGGTTAAGACCGGCGCGGGTGAGTATCATTATCAGCGCAATTTTCCGCAGGTCGGCTGAAATGCTCATCATGGCAGGGTCAAGCCAGCCAAGGGAGCCGAGGATAAGTCCTGCGGCAATCATTCCGGTGAGTTTGGGCAGGTGCAGTTTTCCGGCTGTTTCACCGAGAATAAGCCCGGAAAGCAGTATAAGGGCAGCGCTGAGTAACATAAAAAAATCCTCCTTTGCCGGCGGCGCGGGGCATAAAAAAGCTGACAGCCTGCGAATATGCCCACAGCGCCGGATTATTCCCGGCGACATGATATCGCAGATGCCATCAGCAAAAGATTTGCGGTTCGGGGCTATGCCCACGGGGAGGACGTCATTCCCCGGTGATATGATAGCACGTTATCTTTGATTTGTCAAGATGTTACGGAAAAATTCTCCGGTGATATTCTGCGCGGGCATGCAGATAATATAACAGTGCAGCTGCCACTTTTCAGCTTGCAGGCGCTGCATTCATTATTAATAAAGGAGAACGAAACTATGAAAAAGCTTCTTGGCATAGCAGCGGCTATTGCAGCGGCGGCTTCGATCACTTGTGCGGCTTCTGCGAACAACGGCGGCGTTGTCGGCGGTGTGGTAGGCGCAGGTGAGGATATCGTAAACGGCGTCGTTGACGCAGGCGAGGATATCGTGAATGGCGTCACCGGTGGTGATACAGGTACGACAAGCAGACCCGGCAGCACTTCCGGCACAACGGCTGGCGGTAATAACGGCGCTAACGGTACGGTTTCTGGCACGACTAATGGCAATACTACCACTGGTACTAACTCCGGCATGAATTCCGGCACCACATCAGGCACTACAAGCGGGACCACGACAGGGACCGCAGGCAACCCCAACACCGGCGTTCCTTTCAACGCGGCTGCGGCAGCTGCTGCAGTACTCGGCGCGGCAGGCGTGGCGCTTTCTATCAGACGGGATAGCTGAATTAGTTAAGTTAAGTTATAAGCAACGTGCGTTTCTTGAAAGGAACGCACGTTGTTCTTTTTTGCTAAATTTATTATTCGTTTTGCCTAAAAAAAAATGTAATTTATGTGTAAAACGACAGTTGCTTTTTTTCTGGTTTTATTGTACAATATACAAGAGGATTTAGTGTTTGCTATCCGCACATTTTATTTTAGGAGGATCAATTCTTATGAAGTTAAGAAGAGTTTTAGGCGCAGTTGCAGCTGCTTCCGTTGCTGTTGCTGCTATCTCTGTTCCCGTTTCCGCTGCAAGCGTAAAGAAGTTCCAGGTACTTAGTGCTGGTTCACCTTCCGACAATGTCTACAAATCTCCTGTTGATGGCAAGATCGACCTGACAAAGGTTAAGACTGTTAAGGCTGTTATCACTTCTACCGTTGATGGTAACGGCGGTCTGGGCTGCAACGACGCTGCTTCTGGCAAGTGGGTACAGAATGACTTTAATTTCACTGCTGGCACACAGGAAGTTATTCTCAACGTTGACGGTATCAAAGTTGATGATTCCGCTGGAGATGGCTTCTTAGTACAGCTCGGTATCTGGTGGATGAACGGCGAGGGTACTCTCACTATCGATTCCCTCGAACTGCTCGACGCTGACGGCAAGGTTCCTGAGGTAGTTGTTGTTACCGAGGCTCCTGCTGGCACATTTAGCCGCGCCCCCGCCCCCCCCACCCGCTCCTGCTGACACAACCGCTCCTGCTGACACAACTGCTCCTGAGGAGACCACCGCTCCTGCTGACGAGGCAGAGCCCACTGTTGAAGAGACAGTTGAGGAGACCGTTGAGGTTGAAGATACTACTGAGGCTGCGGATGTTGACGTTGCTGACTACTTCGATGGCGGCACAGTATATCTGTTAAAGGATGATGGCGGCGAGGGCTACATCACCGCTTCTGGTGAGGATATCACCGAGATCTACGGCGTTAAGTTCAACGTTACATTCGATGACGCTGAAGTTGCTGATGACGCTGTTTGGGTTGGCGGCGGCGTAGGCGCTAACTCCAACTCCACCGGCTGGGAGCAGCACGAGTGGGGCAAGGAATCCGGCATGAAGGAGATCATTCCTGATTTCGAGAACGGTACTATCACATGGTACAAGGGTTCTTCCATCTTCAGTGCTGACGATGAGTATGCACAGCTCTGGATCCAGTCTTGGGGTGGTTCCTTAACAGTTGATTCTGTTGAGCTGCTCTATGCTGATTACGATGCTGGCGAGACCACTGGCGATGCAGCTGCTGAAACTGCTGACGCTGGTGATGCTTCCGATAACAAGGGCAACCCTGATACTGGTGTTGCTGGTGTAGCTGTTGCTGCAGGCGTTGTTGCTCTGGCTGGCGCTGCTGTAGTAGTATCTCGCAAGAGAAAGTAATCAATAAGTGATCAGATAGTTCAAACACTAATCGCACCCCCGAAGTAATTCGGGGGTGTTTCTCATTTTGCATGCTTTACAAATCTGGTTCGGCGTGTTATAATATTTAAGGACATGCTGAATAAAGCGTAACAAAATCTAATGCATGAGTATACTCGTTTGAACGGGTCGATTTTGTTCAGCGTTTCCTTAAGGTATGCATTCCGAGGGAATGACGCTAATTAAAAGAAAGGACATGCAATGAAAAAGATACTATCACTGCTGATGGCAGCGGTGACTTCACTTGCGCTGACTTCCTGCTCGGGGAATTCCCCGGTTTCGCAGGCAGAGAGCGTGCTGCAAAGCCAGACGCAACAGCTGGCGACAGAAGAGCAGCCATCGGTTGAGCAGGCAGTCACGGCTGACAGCGTGGGCGAGGTCGGAACTTCTGCAGCGGAGACTCCGGAAACCTCGGAACTATCCCGCGATGAAAGTGAAACGGAAACTTCCTCTTCTGCGCCGGAAGTTACGGAGCCGTACGATGAAAGCAAACCGTCGCAAAGCCAGCCGGAAATCACCACAACGGAAAAAACTGCAACGGAACCGACGACCCCCGCGCCAGACAGCGGGAATGAAACCGAAGCAACGGGGAACGCTATCGACGAGGACGGAACTTATTCCAGCTGCGACGATGTGGCGCTGTATATCCACACGTTCGGTCACCTGCCAGGGAACTTCATAACAAAGAAGCAGGCCAGGGAACTCGGCTGGGGTGGTGGTTCCGTCGAGGACTATGCACCGGGAATGTGCATCGGTGGAGATCATTTCGGAAATTATGAGGGGCTGCTCCCTGATAAGCCCGGGCGCAGCTACACTGAATGCGACATCGACACCCTGGGCAGGAACGGCAGGGGAGCCAAGCGCATTATATTTTCCAACGACGGGCTGATATACTACACGGAAGATCACTATTCGACGTTCACATTACTTTATGGAGAGGAATAATTATGAGAACACTTATTATTGACGCAGCCACTGTTGACAACATGGACATTATCCACGGTAGATTTTATGCGGCTTTCGATTTCCCGGAGTGCTATGGCGAAACGCTGGATTCGCTGCACGATTATCTTGGCGAGATCAACAGTGAGGCTGAAATCAGGATACTGAACAATTCAGCGCTGGAGAATTCGCTTGGCGAAAATGAAGCAAAGGCTCTGCGCAGGGTGCTGACGGACAGCGCTGCTGAAAATCCCAATATCAGAGTGGAATTTATTGACTGATGTTAATATTTCGTTAATTTTTCGAACTGCGTCTGAAAAGGCGCAGTTTTTTTGTCGAAAATGTGTTATAATTGATACAGTAATAAATGTTAAAGGAGCTGTTTGGCGTGACTGATGAAATAATCCCTGGCAACACCTATGCTCAGCGTTTGAAGCTGCTGTATCTGAAAGATATTTTTCTGAAGTATACTAATGACAACCAGGCGCTTACACGCACACAGATCGAAGAGAAGCTGGAGGAATTTGGCGTTTCTGAGTGCAGAAAGGCTTTTGCAGAAGACATCGAAGCGCTGAGAGCGTACGGAATGGATATACAGGCGACTACGGGGCGCACGGCTTCCTACCAGCTGTCAAGCCGTGAATTCGAGCTCGCAGAACTTAAGCTGCTTGCCGACGCGGTGGGTTCGTCGAAATTCCTGACGGTGAAGCAGTCGGCAGATCTTCTGGAAAAGATAGAGAGCCTGTGCAGCGAGGGAGAAGCCCGTGAAATACACAGAAACGTTTTTGTCACCGGCAGACCCAAGCAGCCTAATAAAGCAGTGCTTTACAATATTGACACGATACACAGGGCTATCGCCGGTGAGAACGGAAAGTTCAAGATAGCGTTCAAGTACTTTGAATATGACGTTAACAAGAAAAAGAAGTACCGCGACAAGCCGCGCAAATGCTCACCCTATGCGCTGGTGTGGGACAGGGATCACTATTACCTCGTTGCGTGGAACGACCACAGGGAGTGCTACTCGAACTACCGCGTTGACAGAATGGAGAGCGTACGCATAACAGACGAGCCTGCAAAGCCGCTGGAGCATGATTTTGACCTTGCAAGTTATGTAACCACTCATATTTCCATGTTCAGCGGTGAGGAAACAGAAGTCAAGCTTTACTGCGATAAGAGCATTGTGAATGCAGTTCTCGACAAATTCGGCATGAACGTGAGGATAATTCCCGACAATGACGGGGAACATTTCACGGTATTCCTGAACGTAGTGACTAAGGCGCCTTTTTATGCGTGGGTGTTCCAGTTCGGAGGAAAGGCGACGGTTGTCGCGCCCGATGAGATAAGGGAAGAATACTTAGATATGCTCAGGAACGCTTCCGAATTCAAAAGCTGATGGTTTGGTAATATACGTGATGTTATACGCATCGCGCAAAAATGGCAGATGACCTTGCTGGGTCGTCTGCCATTTTTGCTTATGTGCCGGGTCAGAATGCGTCCAGCAGCGAGCCAATCATTTTGAAAGCCTTTGCGGTGCTCATTCTGCGGAAGCTCCTGTGGCTGCACAGCGACCTCACCGCCATGAAAGCAAGCCCTCCGGCGATAAGCCCGGCAGCGCCGCTTTTTATATAGGACTGAGTGCGTCTTGTCATAGTGAACATCTCCTTTTTGAAAGTTTACGCCAGTATTCTTTGCAAAAATCCTGCAAATATGAATAAACCAACGCCGGAAAAATCTGAGACATGTGGAATAACTGCCCGTAAATATGTGCCCGGGAACAATAAATACGCCAAAATCAGTCAAAAAAACCGGGTTTTTGTGCTGATTGCATAATTGCGTTATGCTGTAGATAATATAATATGGCAATATGACAAAATGAAATTTCTCACAAAAAAACTTGCAAAAATCCCTTGACAAGAAAACTTTTTTGGTGTATAATCTAACCATAGCAAAGGGGCTATGACAGACAGACTTCAATGGCGAAGCCTGCCGGTCATAGCCCTGCTTTGTTTATTCAAGTAACCTGGAAGCGTCAAGGCAATATGCGGTGCCGGAACGCTTCATAAAAAGAAAGGGGACGGTTCTTAATGAACACACTATTAACTTTGGCGACGGAAGCAGCGAGCGCTGTGGACGTTCAGGGCGTTGTCGATAAAACGATGTTCAACATCGGCGACGGAAACGGTATATGGTACCTTATCGGTGCGGCGTGGGTATTCTTCATGCAGTGCGGCTTCGCGATGGTCGAAACCGGTATGACGCGTTCAAAGAACGCAGGCAACATCATCATGAAGAACCTTATGGACTTCTGTATCGGTACGGTGGTATTCATTCTGCTTGGCTTCGGTCTTCTGCTCGGTGAGGATACGCTCTTCGGCCTGGTGGGCATTCCGAACCTCGACATTCTCGGCAGCTTCACGGATTTTGACAGATGCGCTGAGTTCGTGTTCAACCTCGTTTTCTGCGCTACTGCTGCGACTATCGTTTCCGGTGCAATGGCAGAACGTACAAAGTTCCTCAGCTACTGCATCTATTCCGGCGTCATCAGCGCGATCGTTTACCCGATCGAGGCTCACTGGATCTGGGGCGGCGGCTGGCTGGCTCAGATGGGCTTCGTTGATTTCGCTGGTTCCACATGTATTCACATGGTCGGTGGTCTGTGCGCGCTCATCGGCGCTAAGATGGTCGGTCCCCGTATCGGCAAGTTCGGCAAGGACGGCAAGCCTAACGCTATCCTCGGTCACTCCATGACTCTTGGCGCTCTCGGCGTATTTATCCTCTGGTTCGGCTGGTACGGATTTAACGGCGCGGCTGCTTCAAATGTAGGCTATTTAGCAAACATCTTCCTTACAACAACAGTGGCTCCTGCAGTTGCAACCTGCACAACAATGGTTTATACATGGCTGAAGCACGGCAAGCCCGATGTTTCCATGTGCCTCAACGCTTCACTGGCTGGTCTGGTTGCAATCACCGCTCCCTGCGCTGATACTGACTGCCTTGGCGCTGCTATCATCGGTCTGGTTTCCGGCTTCCTGGTATGCTTCGGCGTTTGGCTCCTCGATTACAAGCTCCACATCGACGACCCCGTTGGCGCGGTTGCAGTACATTTCTTAAACGGTATCTGGGGTACCATCGCAGTTGGTCTCTTCTCCAACGGCGCAGGTCAGAACGGCGGCGTAGCTGCTGTTAACGGCACTGGTGAACATGCCGTAGGTCTGTTATACGGTGGTGGATTTGCTCAGCTGGGCGTTCAGCTGCTCGGTATGGTCGCTGTACTCGCCTGGACTGGCGTCACAATTACGCTTACATTCTTCATCATCAAGAAGACGATCGGTCTGAGAGTTACACGTCACGAAGAGATCGTTGGTCTGGACGCTACAGAACACGGTCTGCCTTCCTCCTATGCGGACTTCGTTCCTGCAATGCACGTTGAGCTTTCTACCTCCGGCAAGGAGAAGGAAGTTGAGACTGTCAAGATCGGTTCTGCTCCTGTCGAGGCTGCAGTACCCGTTACTTACAAGAACCGCAAGCCTGCTGACGGCACAAAGATGAGTAAGGTCGTTATCATCTGCAAGCAGGATAAGTTCGAGGTCCTCAAGGCTGCGATGTCCGATATCGGCGTAACAGGTATGACGGTTACAAACGTACTCGGATGCGGCATGCAGAAGGGCTCTACTGAGTTCTACCGCGGCGTTAAGGTCGAAACTCACCTGCTGCCTAAGGTAAAGGTTGAGATCGTTGTATGCAAGGTTCCAGTTGAAACAGTTGTTGAGACTGCTAAGCAGGCGCTTTACACCGGCAAGATCGGCGATGGCAAGATTTTCGTATACGACGTCGAGGACGTTATCAAGGTACGTACTGGTGAAACTGGCTACGATGCCCTCCAGGACGTTGAATAAGATTTCTTCATAACCTTCCTGAATTTAAACCGTATAGCAGAACCCCCCGGGTAATTCCGGGGGGCTTTGCGATAGGTTCAGTGGCAGCCGAGACTGACAAGCTGTTCGATGATAAGAGCGGCTGCGCGTTCCACCCAGTTCTGCATCATTGCTGGCGTGAGATAGTGGAAATCGGCGCAGTATTCCGGCGGGTGGAGATAGAACTGCTGGATATTGTGTATCTGGCGCTCTACATAGTCCCGCTTGTAATAGGGGAGGCAGGTCACCGGGTATTCGCTTATCCCGCAGAAGCGCCGGAACGCAGAATTATCCGGGTGCTCTTTCAGGTACAGGTGGTCGTTTGCGTACCATTCCGGCTTCACGCGGCGGTAGTATTCCTCGCGGTCGGAGAGGTAGAGTTCATGGTTTTGTTCCTTGCAGGGTTCGTTTATCAGGCGCACCCACAGCACGTCCGCAATCAGGTGGCAGTAATATCCCATCAGGAATGAGCGGGTGCTGTCGTCAAGGGACTTTCCGGCTATCATCTCGCTGTAAAACCGGTCGTACTCGCAGTGCCCCTTTCCGCGGGAAGTCCAGTGGGTGACTTCTTTCGGAGGGTCAAAGCCGCCGGGTACGGGAATTCCGCAGTCAGGCGCGATGCTGCCTGCGAAAAAATCCGTTTTGTGAAAGCTGAAATGCGCCGTCAGAATTTCTGCAACGCGCAGATGTGCAAGCCAGGTCGCCATATATTACCCCCTATTGTAAATCGCGAAAAAATATGCTATCATAGTAATAAAGCCGAAAGGAGTACGCCATGACAGACGAAAAGAAACCCGTCCCCGAAAAGCCGCAGGACAAGCCTGCAGAGCCGTCTACCCACACCTGGGTAGACGATATGAAGCAGGAACTTGAGGATTACATCGAGGACCAGGGCATATATATCAGGCAATAATAAAAATTCCGGGTGAACTCCCGGAATTTTTTTATACTGATATGTAACGTCCCAGCGTCATGACCGGCGCGATTTCAAGCAGGTAATCGCGGTCGCGGCGCATTCCCTTTGTGCTGAGGTAGTCTTTCATGCAGCGCTCGGCAGTCGCGGGGGTGTTGTTCTCGCGGCTGAGGTGCCCCAGAATTATTTTCGTGGTGCCGCTTTCCACAAGTTTTGACGAAAAATCGGCGGCTGCATTATTGGAAAGATGACCTTTTTCTCCGGCTATCCGGCGCTTAAGGTCGGCAGGGTAGTTCAGGTTCTTTGCCAGCATTGCGGGGTCGTAGTTGCTTTCAAGCAGTATCGCCTCGCAGCCGAGCAGGTTTTCTTCAACCTCGCTGGTTATCTTGCCGAGGTCGGTGCAGACTGCAAGCTTCTTGCCGCCGAAATCCACGGTATAACCGACGCTTTCCGGCGTGTCGTGGGGCGTGTGGAACGCCCTTACTTCGAAATCGGAACTCTGATACGGTTCGTGAATGATATCGTACAGCCGTATTTCTTCGGGTATCGTTTCTTTTACTGTGCCGCGCAGCTGGGCGATAGTCCCGGGACTTGCGAAAACCGGAATTCTCGTGTGCTTCGTCAGCTGAAACAGCCCCTTGATGTGGTCGATGTGCTCGTGCGTAATGAATATCGCTTCTATCTGGTTCATGTTTGTTTCGATGAGTTCCAGAGAGCTTTTCATCGCGCGGAAGCTGCACCCGGCGTCGATAATAATTCCATGCCCGCGGGTGCCGATAAATGTGCAGTTACCGCTGCTGGAACTGCATATCGGGAATATCCTTGCCATCAGAGCGCCTTTTTCAGCGCTTTTTCTTCGGCTGTGGGGTCGGGCTCGTCCACTTTCTGGATATCTGCGCCAAGGCTGCGGAGTTTCACTTCCATATTCTCGTAGCCACGTTCAACGTGGAATATGTCGTAAATTTCGGTCACGCCTTCTGCGCCAAGGGCTGCAACGATAAGCGCTGCGCCGGCGCGGAGGTCAGTCGCCTTGACGGGGGCGCCCTTCAGTTTTTCAACGCCCTCGATAACCGCGACCCTGCCCTCAACGGAAATGTTCGCGCCCATTCTGCGGAGTTCGTCAACATAGCGGAAGCGGTTGTCGAAAATGCTCTCAGTCACCATGCTCGCGCCCTTTGCGCAGGTGAGCACGGCAGCCATCTGCGGCTGCATATCTGTCGGGAACCCTGGGTGGGGGTTGGTCTTGACGCTGGTCCCGTAATATTCCGGACCGCCGATAACGCGCACCGCGTCGTCAAACTGTTCCACCTGCACGCCGATCTTCACCAGCTTCTGGGTGATGGGCTCGAGGTGCTTCGGGATAACGTTCCTGATGAGAATGTTGCTGCGCGCTGCAGCGGCTATGGTCATGAAAGTACCAGCTTCGATCTGGTCTGGGATAACGCTGTAGGTGGTACCGTGGAGGTACTTCACGCCGCGTATCTTGATCACGTCAGTCCCGGCACCGAGGATATCGGCGCCCATGCTGTTGAGGCAGTTCGCGAGGTCAACGACATGCGGCTCCTTGGCTGCGTTTTCGATGATAGTAAGTCCCTCGGCCTTGACTGCCGCCATGATCGCGTTTATAGTCGCACCGACGGTGTTCTTGTCAAAGAATATCTGCGTGCCGATGAGCCTGTCAGCCTTGAGGTTCACCATGCCGCCGTCGATTTCGCACTCAGCACCCAGCGCGGAGAAGCACTTGAGGTGCTGGTCGATAGGTCTGTCGCCGAGATTGCAGCCGCCGGGCATTGAAACATGCGCGCTGTGGAAGCGCCCCAGCAGCGTGCCCAGGAAATAAGTCGTGGCGCGCATGAGCTTTGCTTTCTCATACGGCACGGAAACGTTCTGCAGCTGACGCGTGTCTATTTCAACGGTGGTCTTGTTGAGCATGCGTATCTTCGCGCCCATCTCGGACATTATCTGTAACGTGATGTTCACGTCGCTGATATTCGGTATATTTTCAATGATGCAGGGCTCGTCTGAAAGAATGGTGCAGGGAAGTATCGCTGCGACTGCATTTTTTGCGCCGCTTATGAATACTTCACCGCTCAGGGTCTTTCCGCCCTTGATTACGTACTTTTCCAAAACTGCACTTCCCCCTTGTCCCTCCAGCAGGGACATTTTTATATATTACAGCAATAAGCCGGATAATATCTTACAGCAATAAGCCGGATAATATCGTTATGTATGTCAACAGGGCATAGTTATCCCATATGGATTTACACCATTACATTATAGCATATTCTCTAAAAAAAAGAAAGTGCAATTTGCAAAAAAGTTATTGTTTGATTTCATTTTGGCAGATTACACAAAAAATATATGGGCGTTTTAATATTTTTATGAAATTAAATCGCGTGGGATATTCATCTGTTTATGGTGGGATATTCATCTGTTTATGATAGTATTACCGCGTAATTACACGCTAATCAAGGAAATGAATGCACGGTACGTTTTTCCGCATGATGAAAATGATTTCAGAAAAACTGGCTGGAATGGTGGCACTTTTGACAGAAAAACTGTGTTGTTTTTGTGTAAAATTACGGCTTGTATTATTTTCCTCCCTGTATTATAATTATATTGTACATTTGGGTAGCCGCTTCCCGCAGTGTGCCCGAAAGATGGACTTTTACAGTCCGATATTTAGGAGGAATTTATCATGAAGATCAGATCTATCGTTTCCGCAGCAGCTGCTTGCGCTGTTGCAGCCGCAGCATTCGTTATGCCGGCTTCCGCTGAGGACAGCTATGTTGCTGGCCTTACCTGGCAGTCTTCCAGCTACATGTTCCGCAACACAATTTCTCAGCCCAACCTGCTTTACTGGGACGAAGACCTCGGCGAGGCTGCTGAGCTCGAGGGCGCTACCTTCACAGACGCTCAGATCACCGGCGACGGCGAGTACACCGTAACACTGGACGGCGTTAAGGACGGCGGCTGGAACATGCTCAAGCTTGAGTCCAACATTGACCTCGACACTACACCTGATGTAAAGTTTGAAATCACTTCCGTTGAGCTGAACGGCGCTGCTGTTGATTTCGACAAGGCCGCTGCTGTTATGAGCGAAGACGCTGCTACAAAGAGCGACGAATATTCTGCATGGGATTTCGATATCAAGAACACCGCAAGAATTCAGCTCATCAACGTATACGACAACCTCGCTGTTATCCCGAACGACTCATACGAGTCCATCAAGGTAACATTCACTGTTACTGGTCTTGGCGGTGGTGACGCAGCAGCTGATGATACTACTGCTTCTGACGCAACCGATACTGCTACAGATACCGGCGCTTCCGCTGACAAGGGTTCTCCTGACACCGGCGTTGAGGGCGTTGCTGCTATCGCTGGTCTGGCTGTAGTTGCTGCTGGCGCAGTTGTTCTTTCCAAGAAGAGAAAGTAATTTCTGACCGCACGAACTAAATACAATTAAAGGGCTGCTTTCGGGCAGCCCTTTTTGCGTTATAGGTTTTTCTGCATGTCGTCGGTATCAAGGTAATCCTCGGTGTACTGCTTTTTCAGGAGTTCGCGGGGGATATAGTCGTTATACTTGCCTGATATTTCGCAGTTGTCGGGTATTCTGAAAGTGTATTTATCCGCGCCGTGCACCTTTATTTCGGTGAGCGCCAGTTCAAGTTCAGCCATGCTGCGGTCGGTCTTTACCTCAATGCACACCGGAATGTACCGCTGCAGCCACACGGTCGCTTCAAATCCGCGCTGCCGCAGTTCGTACATCAGCGCCATGCACGCCCGCGTCCCGAGAAACGGGAACACCGCATACAGCGTAGGAGTTATCTGCACCACTCTTCCACCGGGGGTACCCGGGGCGCTGTCGGCTATTCTGCCGGATATCACAGACGACGCGGAAAGCGCCGCATTCCGGCAGGAACGCCGTATCTCGTTCAGGCGCTTTTTCGCCGGCTCGTCGAGAAACGCGTAATCCTCGTCGCTGCACAGGACTTCCTGCATTTTCTTCATGACTTTTGTGTGGACGTACTCGTTGCCGGTATCCTGCCACATGTTCGCCGATATTCCGGGGATATGCTTGACGAAAATGCGGCGTTCTTTCAGGTCGAGTTCGGTGACTTCCCAAGCCTGACCCGCAAGCGCGAACTGCGCCTTTTCCGGGAACGGCGTCTGCACCGTGCCTATCTCCTCGGCGTTGCAGCGCACTGAGTACTCGGACGGTACCGAAAATACCGCAAGGAACTCATAATTGTTCACGGCTGCCTCGCCTTTGTCCCCGACCAGCAGCGCGCCGTCCTCCCCGCGCTCTATCTGCCCGTTTGCGAGCATGTGCCGGAGCAGAAGCAGATAGTCCTCCTTGCTGACATGCCGGAATACACCCAGGGTGAGAATATAGCGCGCCAGTTCCTGCGGTTTGACGCTGCCCTGCGAGGAGAGCCAGCTCATGGTCTGGTGATAAAGCAGGCTGTACGGGAGCCTGGGCAGGTACATGGGTTCTATCCATCGTTCGCGGGTGTAGAGGAGTATCATGGAAACGCACATCACAAAGTCCCAGTTTATTTCTTTGTAGAATTCCTGCGGGGGGAGGCTCATGTCCCAGCGGAATGCGAACCGCATTTCTGCGACTCCACCGCGGCGCCCGGTTCTGCCCAGCCTCTGCACCAGCCCGGAAACCGTCAGCGGGCAGCCGGTCTGGACTATGCGCTCAAGCTTTCCGAGGTCTATGCCGAGTTCCAGCGTGACTGTGGCGCCGGTGCATACGGGCTGTTCTGCGGTGCGCATTTTCTGTTCGGTGAATTCGCGCAGGGCAGGGGAGATGTTCGCGTGGTGGACGAGGTAATTTGCGGGCAGGTGCTTTTCGGCTGCGATTTTTTTAAGGTGCGCGATGTTTTCTTCCACTTCGCCCTTGGAGTTGGAAAAGAGTATGCAATGCTTGTTCCAGGTGCTTTCAAAAAGGTAGTCGTAGTAATTTTGCAGCAGTATTTTGCTGTCGGAATTCGGTATCTTCTCCTTTATCGGGAAAAACCGCACCGAAAGCCGCAGCGTACGCCCTTTTTCATGAGTTCTGGGAGTTATGCAGCTCCTGCCGCTGTCGGTGTTCAGCCATTTTTCAGCGTTGGTGGTGTCGCCTAAAGTCGCGGAAAGCCCTATTCGCCGGGGATTGAAGCCGATGAGCCTTGAAAGGCGCTCCAGCAGGCACAGCAGCTGTAATCCGCGGTCGTTATCCATGAAATAGTGCATTTCGTCGATTATCACGAAACGCAGATCCGAAAACAGCTTGTAGGCGCCGCTGGAATTGTGCATGAGCATGCTTTCAAGGGATTCCGGGGTGGTCTGGATTATGCCCCGGGGGCGCTTCATCAGCCGCTTTTTTGCCGCAGCGGAAGCGTCGCCGTGCCACTTGGTGACCGGGATATCCGCTTCTTCAAGCAGTTCTTCAAGGCGCTCGAACTGGTCGTTTATCAGCGCTTTCAGCGGGGAAAGGTACAGCACGCCCACGCTTGCGGAGGGATTTTCCCACAGCTGCGTCAGCACCGGCAGGAACGCGGCTTCTGTCTTGCCGCTGGCAGTTCCGCTGGAAAGCAGCAGGTTTTCGTCGGTGTCGAAGATGGCTTCGGCAGCGAGTACCTGTATCTCGCGCAGTTCCTCCCACTTGCAGCGGTAGATGTGGTCCTGTATGAACGGCGCAAAGCGGTGAAATACGTCTGACATGTGGTACCTCTCTGGTTATCTGGCTAGTTCCTGCGCGATTTTGCGGTATTCTGCGAGCATTGCGGCTTCGGTTATGGTGCGGTTTGCGGGGCTTGTAGACGGCAGGCAGACTGCCGGCATTCCGGCTGGGAAAAACCGCTGATACAGCGCACAGGCTTTCTTTCCGGTGGTGAACACCGCGCGGATATCTGCGGCGCGGAATATCTCGTCCAGCCGGTTTGGCACAGGGTCGCTGATACTGCTGTCGGAAGCGCCGGAAATGGTGCATTCTGCGAGGACGTCCCACAGCGCCACGCCGCGTGCAAGGCACATCGACTTTCTGCTTTCGATATCCGCGGGGAACGGCTCGTCAAGCGCCGCAGAAAGCATTTTCCAGAAGCGGTTCTGCGGGTGCATGTAATAAAAGCCGAGCTCCCTGGATCTGGGCGACGGCATGCTGCCCAGCACAAGTACGCGGGAATTCCCGTCAAACACGGGTGGAAAGCCGTGCTGCACCCGTGTTTTCTCAGAACTCATAATCAACGCTGTGCGAAGCGGTGCGTATGGACTTGCAGAACTTTGAAACCTCGACGTGCAGCGGGTTGGTGGAATATGCCTTCAGCGCTTCAAGGCTGTCGAACTCGCTGACGAGAACGGCGTCAAAACTGCGGTCGGAGGGGTTCATGTTTATGCCGACCTCCATGGCGCGTATCTCGGGTATCTGCCCTTTCAGTGCGAGAAGTCTGTTGCGGAATATCAGCATGTTTTCCTGCTCGCCTTCCTTGAATTTCCACATTACGATATGCTTTATCATTTTTGTTACCTCACTTGTTTGTAAATTTGTATCTCATTTCTTCCATGAACGGTTCTTCAAATAGCTTTGGATAATAACCGAAAACCAGGTCGTAGAACTGTTCGGGGGTGAGCGCCTCGAATTCTCCGCAGAGAAAGCCGGGGTAGTTCTTCATCGCGTCAGCCATGGAACGCGCTTTCTTTTCCTCGCCGTTGACAAGCTTTGCGCATATCTGGTCGTTGCCGTATATTATCGCGGGGATATGCGCGGCTGCTTTTTCCGGGTCGAATTCCATGGGGGGGATCAGCGGGGAAAACTGCGGCTTCACCTTTTGCCAGAACGGTTTCCCGGCGCGCCTGAGTTCCGCACGGAATGCGCGCATGCATTTTGCCAGCGGCTTTTCGCTGTTGTTGTAGTGCGACAGCGCTGCGGAAACTGCGTCCAGCAGTGCAACGCGGTTCACGTCGGGCATTCCCTCGGCTACTGCAGAATAGGCTTCGCGTGATATCGCAAGCACCCTGCCGAGAGCGGAATTTTCATTTGTTTTCATTGTCCCTCCATTGCGGACGTGCCAGGGAAACTCTGAATAATACTTGTCCGCAGTGCATATTATTTGAGCAGAACCACCAGATCACATGCTTTGGAGAATATGCCATGGAAAACACGATACTGCTCGAACCTGATATCTATACCGGACGTCAGCTGCCCAAAGCCGATGACGACAGCGAAAAAACCGTGCATTCGCCCGTAGTAAGTATACCCGGAATGCAGCCGGACAGCGGCGATGATGATACCGATGAACTTCCGCGCTCCGGCTCTGCAATGCGCAGGGCTGCGGTACGCAGGCGTTCGCGGATACCGTTTTCGCAGCTGATGCTTGCGCTGGCAGGCGCCGCTGCGGGTGCGTATTTCGCGATGACCCTGCCGGAGGGCGCTGATCTTTCCGGCAGCCTGCTGTGCCGTTCCGGCGACTTCGCAGGACTGCTCGTTTATCGTATATTGTGGGGTGGAGCGTTCCTGCTGGCTGAGTACATATGCGGTTACTTCGCGCTGGGGTGGCTGTTCGTGTGGGCTGCGCCGTTAGTCTGCGGCCTTGGAACAGGTGCGGCGCTCACCGCAGCATTTTCTGCCGGTATGAACGCCGCATTTCTTGTTGTTCCCGCTGCCGGGATCGCCGTTGCCGTAGCACTCGGCGCGGGTACTTCGCGCATGATGTCAGGGCAGCTGCTGGAACTGGTTTCTGCCAGGCGCGGGGTCGTAGCGGACTCCCCGGCTGCGGGGGAATACACCCTGAGGTTCCTGATATGGTTCGGGGTGGTTGCCGCGTGCGCCCTGGTGGAATGCGCCCTGAGGTGCATTCAGTAGATCAGGAGAGCGTTATTGTGATAGCACGGTCGGAATAGTTTGCAGACCATGATCTTGCATTACAGCCATTTGCGCGGAGGTCGCTGGTGAAGGTTGAACTTTTGATTTTCTTGATGAGCGAATTCATCAGCCCGTCCTTAACATAAATGGTTGTTGTGTATTCGCCGTTGCACCAGTTCGCGGAAGCCTGCTCCACAAGGCCGTTATAGGCTTCGTTGAGGGTGTTGTATACCGTAAATCCCATTGCGGAGGTGTAGGTGTACTTCGTCGCGGTGGCAGAGGGTACGGTGAACGGATTATTGAAGCGGTGGTCGATAGTCAGCTGGCTGGTGGGTATGCAGAAGTAATTGTAATCCCCGTCGTCGTCCCAGGTGACGTCCATGTTGTACCATTCGCCGTCAAGCTGTAGCATGTTCCACATGTGCTTTTCGCCGTTGCCGGTTCCTGCGACGCATATGCAGGGAATGCCCACAGACTGGCAGAGGTACATGAACGCCTTGGAATAGCCCTCGCACAGCGCCTTGCCATAAACCAGGGGACCGTCTGCCTCGGATATGTACGACGGACCGCTCAGCGTATATTCTGTCATGTCGGTTATCGCGTCATGGAGCACCTTTACGCGCTCAAACAGGTCGTCCTCCTGCAGAGCCTTGTCGATTATCTTCTGCGCTGCGGCATCGAATTTCGGCTTGATGTTGTTCATCTCGGATACGGTGCGGGAATATACCATAGTAATTCCTATCACGCGGCCGTTTCTGGTGGTGTACCTGTAGCCGTTCGCAAGCCAGAAGAACTGCGGGTTGTCGTAATCGAACGCCCAGTAGATGTCGTCGATCTCGCTTGTGGTCACGTTTATTCCGGTGAGGTCTGCCTTGTCAGCGTGGGCTGCCGCGGCTTCGAAAAGCTTTGCGTATACCTGCTTCTGCGAGGAAGTCAGGGTGTTGTAGGCGTATTTGCTCTTGTAATCGTCAAGGATACTTTCGCCTGAAAGATCGGACGAGCCTGATATCGTGTATTCCTTGGTGTAGTACTTGCTGGTCCACCTGCTCTTGACCGCCATTACGCGAAGAGTTGATGTGCGCTCTATTTTGATGCCGCTGCTGGTGTACTTGCGTGAGGAGGTGGTGGGCTTCTTTCCGTCGAGGGTGTAGTAATAAGTCACCCCGGAAGCTTTGGAGGAAAGCTTGACGGTCAGCGCGTCGTCGAATTCCCCTTCTTCGGGTGAGAAAGTCACCTTGGGGCAAAGCTTGTACTTGTATGCCTTTACCGCGCTCTTTACGCCGTCCTTTTCTGCGTAGCATTTAAGGGTAGTGTTTTTGGTGAGCTTTATCGCCTTTGTGTACTTCTTGTAGCTGCTGCCGGTGCTGTAATATATAACTGCGCCGGGGGTGCTTGTTGTCAGCTTGACCGAGAGGGAAGCCGAACTGGTATAGCTGCCAGGTTTGCGCGAAACCGACGGTGCCGATACTGCAGAAGCCGCATAAACCACTGCGGACGAGCCAATGATTTCCTGCGCCGGCGCGCTGAATACGCCTGCTGATATAACTGCTGCGAGAGCGGCGCTGATTATACGCTGTTTCATGGTGCATTTTCCTTTCCAGTGATAAGACTGTGTATTCTTATTTATAAATATTATACCAGTTATGCCCCGGGTTGTCAATAAATCACGGGGAAATCATCAGGCATTTACTATTGGTCACCTCTAAAAACCTCCTTCACGGCAGATTTCTATGACTTATATCATCTGCGTCGTTGTCAAACCTTGAAATACATACAGTATTACTGCGGTTTGACGCCTAGCATCTGATATAAGTCATGTACGAAATCTGCTCGTGTCCCGGTTTTTAGAGGTTACCTATTTAAACTATGAGATACGGGCAAAAAAAATGACCCTTGCGGGTCGGGTGCAGATGTCTGCAAAGTGAAATGATCATTATGTGTAGAACAAAAGAAAGGAGACAACTAAACAAAACAAATGAACGGAGATTGAATTAACTCTGTCCCTTTATTTGTCTATATTATACCGTGATTTATCGGATTTGTCAATAAGTTTTTGGAAGATTTATTTTTTTCGTGCAAACCCCACAAAAACCACGGCGCCAGTTTGATTAGTATTTAGTGTTTTCTATCCTTTAATGGCATAATATGTATAATTATGTGTCCGGTTTGTGAAAATTGACCAACTGCGCCGCTGAAATACGTCGGTTTTTGTTCCCTGTAAACAATAACTGAGAGTATTCTTTTCGGCAAATATCACAAAAATGCACATATGAGAAATCCCGCTCTGGCGAAATCAGAACGGGATATACGTATGGTCACCTCTAAAAACCTTGTTTGAGTTTACAGTTCGAAATCCTCAAAGCCGTCGTTCTTCTCTTCAGGGGCGCCCTCCGGTGCGGAATACTCGAAGCTTTCCTCACCCATCAGCTGCGCAACGCTCTTGTCCGGGTTCTGCATGGCTATGTTCAGCAGCTCGATGAAATCGCGTATCATTTCGCGCGGGGTGATGTTGGTGTCCGCGCCAACTCTGCCGTATTCCGCTTTAATAAAGTATATGCGGTCCTCCAGCGTCAGACGGCAGGGGTAATTGTACAGCCCTGCGTGTATCTCGGCAAGCTTTTCAGTCAGTACTGTCATTTCCTCGTAGGAGAGAGGCTGCAGCTTGATTATCGGCGCAAGCATATCGTGGGTTTCATCGGTGGCAAAGCGCCCGCGTTCAAGCCTGGAACGCAGCGCGTCGTAGCTGAATATACCGCGTCGGGTGTCCTCTATGCACTGGGGCGTTCCGCCCATTATTACGCCCAGGTGGGAAGCTTTGCCCTGCATGACGTCGTTGTACATCATCAGTATCTTTTCGTAATTGTACTGACGGGTGACGGCATGCGGTATCTTCATTATATTCACCAGTTCGTCTATCATTATCACGAAGCCCTTGTAACCAGCGCTCACAAAGAAAGCCGTCAGCAGCTTGATATAGTCGTACCAGTTGTCGTCGGTGATTATCACGTTGACGCCGAGATCCTGCTTTGCTTCAGTCTTGGTGGAATATTCGCCCCTGAGCCAGCGCACCGCGCAGGACGCCTTTTCTTCGTTGCCGGCTGTGTATGCCTTGTGGTACGCGTTTATCACGCGGGCAAAATCAAATCCGTGCACCATGTCCTCAAGGCTGCTGATACGGGTATATATCTTCTTCTCAACGGCTGCGTCAAAGAAAGGGTCGTCAGGGCTGGTGCCCTCGGCAACTATGTCCGTGCGCACGCCGGTTATCCACTTCTCAAGAATGAGCGGCAGCGCGCCTCCGTCCGGTTTTGTGCGCACGCTCATGTTCCGCATGAGCTCGCGGTAGGTTGCAAGCCCCTGACCTTTTGTTCCCATCAGCCTGCGTTCCGGGGAAAGGTCGGCGTCTGCAGTCACAAAGCCCCTGTCCATCAGGTGCTGGCGCATCATCTGCAGCATGAAGCTCTTTCCGCTGCCGTAACGCCCTACAATAAACCGGAAGAACGCGCCTCCCTCTTCGGTGATGTCCACATCGTGGAGCAGCGCGTTTATCTCGGCTGTCCTGCCGACGGCAATATAACCAAGACCCGTGCGCGGCACTACGCCGCCTTTGAGTGCGTTGATTATTCCAGATGCTATGCGCTTTGGTACTGCCACTGCCATTTTATCTACCTCCACCATGTTCATGTCTATCTTTCTATTGTATCACATTATTATAAAAAAATCAATCAGAATATGTGGTGAATAATGCGCAGATAATATTTTGCATTTGACCTTAGCACTGCTGCGCTCGTTTTTCGCTGCATTTACCGTTTTTGCTTTTTTCCTTTGTTCTATTTGCTTTTTTCATGGTTTTTTATGTCGCCGCTTTCCGCTTTTTTGCATTTACTTTTGCATTTGACCCAATATTTTGCACTTTAGGGGTCAAAAGTATTGACTTTTACGCTTTGATATGGTAAAATAGATAAGGAAACAGGAGCGTGTTTGCGTTTGCTGTTATATTGGAAAGGCAGTCCGCTTTTCCGCATACCCCTTTATATATGGAGGTCAACATGAAAAAAGACGATAATATGGATTATCTGTTCAAGGCAGTGCTTTCGCTCAAGACGGTTGACGAGTGCTATGCGTTTTTTGAGGATCTGTGCACTCCGCAGGAGCTCAAGGCTATCTCTCAGCGGCTGCATGTCGCGAAGCTTCTCACCGAGAACTGCGTATACAACGACATTGTGAAAATGACCGGAGCCAGCACCGCGACCATCTCAAGAGTCAACAAGACGCTGAACTATCAGGCTGCGGGTGGATATCAGATAGTATTCGACCGTATGGAGGAAGATGAAAAGTAATGGCTGGTTACGGTTTTTTCGCGCAGGTTTACGACCAGCTTACCGAGAATGTGCCATACGACCGCATTGCTGACTACTACGACGCAAAAATAAAGAAATTTGGCGAGGGTGAGGTGAACTTCCTTGCGGACGCCGGCTGCGGCACGGGTAATCTGACTGCGCGAATGGCTGCCAAAGGCTACGATGTTATCGGCGCTGACGCTTCACCGGATATGCTTTCGCAGGCCATGAACAAGCCGCACGACGGCGTACAGTATATCTGCCAGCCGATGCCGGAGCTTGATTTTTACGGCGAGGCGGACGTGATAATTTCCACCCTCGACAGTGTAAATCATCTTGACAGCAGGGCTGATATTGAGAAGTTCTTCAGAGCCGCCGCGCTCAATCTGCGTAAGGGCGGTCTGCTGCTGTTCGATGTGAATACTATATATAAGCACGAAATGATACTGGCAGATCAGGTGTTCGTTTATGACATAGACGGCGTTTACTGCGTGTGGCAGAACGATTTTTCCCCGACGGATAACGGAATAGATATTTCCCTTGATATTTTCGTCGAGGGGGACGACGGGCTTTACGAGCGGGTGGAAGAAAGTTTCCGCGAGATCGCCTTCGCGCAGGAAGAATTTGTTCAGATGCTGGAGAATGCGGGCTTTGACGTGCCGGAGGTGCGTGAATACCTCACCGACAGAGAGCCGACAGACAAAAGCGATAAACTGATGTTCTGCGCCAGAAAGCAGTAACATTATCTTATAATTAAGAATATAATGGAGATACAGAATGGGTAAGATAGTCAGGGCGCTGTCAGAGGACGGCAGCGTTTTATGTTCGGCGATAGATTCTACAGATATTGTAAGGGAAATGCAGAAAATGCACGGAACAAGTCCGGTGGTGACCGCCGCGCTTGGCAGAATGTGCACTGCAGGTTCGATAATGGGCGCTCTTTTAAAGAATGAGGGCGATACCATGACGCTCCGTGTTAACGGCGGTGGTCCCTGCGGCACGCTGACCGTTGTTGCGGATTACCGCGGAAACGTTAAGTGCTGCGCGGGGGATCCGCATGCGCAGGTCGCGCTTCGCCCGGACGGGGGACTTGACGTCCCTGCGTGCGTTGGCAGGGACGGGTTCCTCACAGTAGTCAAGGATATGGGACTGAAAGAGCCGTATATCGGGCAGATCCCGCTTGCTTCCGGCAATATAGCAGAGGATATCACGGCGTATTACTCTATAAGTGAGCAGATACCTACAGTCTGCGCGCTGGGTATTGTCTTTAATGACGATGCGACAGTCAGGGCTGCTGGAGGATATATGCTTCAGCTTGTTCCGCCTGTACAGGACAAAGCGGTCGCGGTTATTGAAGATAATCTGAAAAAGATGGAGAGCATAACCGGCCAGCTGGAAAAAGGACTGAAACCAGAGGAGCTTGCAGTAAATGCACTGGAGGGACTCGGTGGAGAAATACTTGATCAGTGGAATGCGCAATATTATTGCGACTGTTCAAGAGAGAGGACTGAGAGAATTCTGGCCAGCCTGGGCAAGCAGGAACTTGAAAAACTCGAAAAAGAGGGCGAAAATGTAGAGGTTTGTTGTCACTTCTGCAATAAGAAATATGAGTTTTCAACAGCCGAAATAAGCAAGTTGCTCAAAGAACAAAAAAATTAAACTTTTTTTCAAAAAACGCTTGACAAATCGGGTTTTTGAGTGTATAATATAGAAGTCGCTTGACGAGAGACACAAACGAAACGAAAACGAAAAGCGATTTCTAAATGTGGAAGTTTAGCTCAGCTGGGAGAGCATCTGCCTTACAAGCAGAGGGTCATAGGTTCGAGCCCTATAACTTCCACCACTTTCTCTCTTGATAATTCAGACCCAGTGGTCTTTTCCCATTGGCCTGGTAGTTCAGTTGGTTAGAACGCCGCCCTGTCACGGCGGAGGTCGTGGGTTCGAGTCCCATCCAGGTCGCCAGTATGCGGATTTAGCTCATCTGGGAGA
>HF989520.1:5316-35879 GCA_000432175.1 Eubacterium sp. CAG:786 | reverse complement strand
TGCGGATTTAGCTCATCTGGTAGAGCGCCACCTTGCCAAGGTGGAGGTAGCGAGTTCGAGCCTCGTAATCCGCTCCATTTTTTATCGCTGTGGTCTAAATTCAACAAAATTCGTCGTGGAAATATTCACGGCGTTTTTTATTTTATGTGGTTTTTGTCGGAGTTGAGCGTATTTAGCGGTTAAAAAACAGCGGCTCACTGTTTTGACATGAGCCGCAGCACGATTATCGCAGCGAGGGAAGCCCCGCAGATTATCCAGTTGATGATCACCCTGCGGTGTAGCTTTTCTTGGTTTTTTTTGCGTTCATCATCTCGTTTTGCCATAGTGCACCTCCGGAAACGAACTCTTTACATATTTATATTATATTTATATTGTAACATCAAAAATCCCGGTTGTCAAGCCGGGTGAAAGGATATCACATGAAATTAGTCATTGCAGAGAAACCGTCGGTCGGCAACACCATCGCCAAGGTCATCGGAGCCAACCGCACAAGGGGCGACGGGTACACCGAGGGCAACGGGTATATAGTCAGCTGGTGCTTCGGGCATTTGGTCACTCTTGCGGCACCCGAGGATTACGACAAGCGGTACGGAAAGCCGTGGAAGCTATCCAACCTTCCGATATTACCTGAGAAATTTCTGTGGACTGTTCCCGAGAGCACAGCGCCGCAGTTCGAGATATTAAAGGGACTTATGCAGCGCCCGGACGTTGACGAGCTCATCTGCGCGACTGACGCCGGCAGGGAGGGCGAGTGCGTGTTCCGGTATGTGTATTACCAGGCTGGGTGCACCAAGCCGTTTTCGCGGCTGTGGATAAGTTCCATGACGGACGAAGCGGTGCGCGAGGGATTTCAGCACCTCAGACCGGGCAGCGATTACGACGCTCTCTATCGCAGCGGACTTGCCCGCAACAAGGCGGACTGGATAGTCGGCATGAATGCCACGCAGCTGTTCACGGTGAAGTACCGCAGCCTGCTTTCCGTGGGAAGAGTGCAGACCCCTACGCTTGCAATGCTGGTGGAGCGTGAAAAGAAGATACAGCAGTTTGCAGCTGCAAGATATTACACATTGGAACTCAACTGCGGTAAATTCAGGGCTGAAAGCGACAAGATAGCGCCCCTTGACGTAGAAGCGGCTGCAGAAAAATGCGGAAACACAGCAGTGGTGAAATCCGTGGCAAAGGAGCAGAAGAACGCCAATCCCCCCAGGCTTTACGACCTGACATCGCTGCAGCGCGACGCAAACAAGCTGTACGGATACACCGCGCAGCAGACTCTTGATTGCGCCCAGAAGCTGTACGAGAACAAGCTCATGACCTACCCCAGGACGGACAGTTGCTATATCACCGATGACATGGAAAGCACCGCTGCCGAAATGGTAAGGCTGACTGCGCGCGCGTTCAAATTCGGCGCGGATTACGAAGCGCAGAATATCACTCCGGACATAAAGCGCCTTATAAATAACGACAAGGTGAGCGACCATCACGCGCTGCTCCCCACGCGGGAGATAGCGCGGTATGACTTCAGCCGTCTGCCTGAGGACTGCTGGAACGTGCTTTCGCTGGTGGCGATACGGCTGCTGCTCGCGGTTTCCCCTGTGAATGTGAGTGACACCGTGACTGCCGTGCTGGAATGCGGCGGCAGGGAATTCACTGCCCGGGGCAAAACCACGGTGCAGGGTGGCTGGAAGCAGCTTGAAGCCACGATAAAAGCAAACCTCAAAGGTCTTGTTAAAGACGATGACGAGGAGAGCGACGAGCCCTCCGGGGTTCTCCCCCCGCTGAGAGAGGGCGCAGAGGTGCCCGTGAAGTCCGTGAAGCAGCTGGAGCACAAGACAACTCCACCCAAACGCTATACCGAAGATATGCTGCTTTCCGCGATGGAGCGCGCAGGCTCCGATAGCTACAGCGACGACGATGACGTTGAGAAAAAGGGTCTGGGCACCCCTGCCACCCGCGCCGCGATAATCGAAACGCTGGTGAAGCGGCAGTACGTCGAGCGCAGGGGAAAGCAGCTGATACCCACCGACAAGGGAATTCGCGTGATCGACGTGGTGCCTGAAAAGGTGAAGTCCCCGGCAATGACCGCAGAATGGGAAAGCACCCTGCAGAAAATAGCGCGCGGCGAGGCCGACGACCAGCAGTTCCTGCGGGAAATGACCGAGTTCACCAAGCAGCTGATAAATGACAACGCATGTGAAACCACGCGCGAGAACAATCCGTTCAGATTTTCGCGGCTGCCTGTTGTCGGCAAGTGCCCCAACTGCGGCAAGAACGTGTACGAGTTCCAGAAGTCATATTCCTGCGAGGACAGCCGCGGCGCCTGCGGGTTCTTCTTCATGAAAGAGAAGTTCGGCAAGGAGATAACTCCGACCCAGGCAAAGCGCATTCTCGAAAAGGGAAGCTCGATAGTCCTGAAAGGCTTCACCGCGCAGGACGGAAGCACCTACAGCGGAAAGCTGGTGCTTGTGGACGGAAAGGTGCGCGTAGAGCGCGAAAAGTGATATTACCCGATGAATATTTCCTGCTCCTGTGCGATATCCCCGCGCAGGGTGTAGGTTATTTTCATACGGATACCGTCGTCCTCCGGCAGCGCGGTTTTTTCGGCGCTCACTATCTCGTATCCGCTGTAGAAATTCTCGGTGAATTGTTGCTGCTGCCTTTCAAGTTCGGCAATGCAGTCGTCCGCAGAACGCACTATGTCAAGGCTGCGGTATGATGTGAACTTTCCGTGGCGCAGCGAGAGCGGGGTTTTGCGACCCAGTACGGTTATCGGTTCGGTCTGTTCTTCGTACACCGCGTCGGGCACTTCCGCATTTCCCCAGAATAATGGAATGCTGTCGTCCTCAAACTGCAGCCATGTGAATTCCGTTACCTCGCCGTCGGCGCGCTGCACTGTTTCGCGATAGGGCACGAAGAATTCCTGCGTTTCGGTGAATTCCCCGATGATCTCCGCGCTGGCATGGTGGTAGGAAACATTCCCCGCGCCGTCGGTGACGATACCGCTGACGAGAAGCCCTCCCTGCTGGATACCGCTGCCGGGGGCAGCTGACGACGTTCCTTCGCGGACCGTCTGAGAAATTATTGCCGCAGCCCGTGAAGCCACGATATTGCAGGGCACGTCGGAACTCAGCATTTCTGGTTTCGGTGTGCCGGTTTCCACGTCTGCGATAACGCGAAACCCCACTATCGAGATGTCCACCCATGCCGCTTCCGGGAGTTCAAGCATGACGCGGCGTTCAGCGGCTTTTGTGTCGGTTTTGGTGGATTTCCCGGGGCTGATACCGCATTCGCTGAGTATTGCGGTCACCTGGGAGCGCTGCGACGCTGTGAGTTCGCTGCTGCCGGTGACGTCGATATCCTGAATGCGGCTGCTGTTCAGCGCGAGAATGAACACGAATGCCAGAGCTCCAAGGTATATGCCAACGCGCCTGCTGTATCGCAGCAGCGTGAAGTAAAGCCCACTGCGCTTTCCTGCGCGGAGCCGTACGCCGTTCTTGTGTGCCGCGATGGAAGTCGCCCAGTAATCCCCCGGGGGAACTATCCCGGTCACTGTTCCGTCGCCGAATTTCAGCCGTCGCAGCTGCACTCCCGCGGCAATAAGCTCGGAAGCCATCTTTTCAGGGAACCCACCATACCCGCTGAATTCCACCTGCCCGAACCACAGTCCGTTTGATTTTTTCATGTCGCACCTCCGGTCAGAGTTCTATGAACGACACCGAGGTGATCTTCCCGAGAATGCGGACGCCGTAAGGTCCGAAGCTGTCCAGGGTTAGTTTTTCCCCGCATACTCTCATCAGCCTGTCAGCGCCGTTGCAGCGTATTTTCAGGATAACTTCTCCTGCGTCGGTGAGGTCGGTGCAGCCGACTACTTCAGTGCAGTTTTCAGCGCACAGTTCAGTGCCGTCCCTTATGTTCACCACAGAGTGTCGCCAGGGGAGTTCTCCCATGGACGTCAGCTTTTGTTTAAATCCCATATACACCCCTCCAATGCACCTTGTCCTCTGAGGATAATATGCCCATAGGTTACAATGAATGATAATTTCAAAAACTTTAGCAAAAATAAACCACAACTTTTAAAGAAAGTGTGAAATAACGCTGAAATACCTCTGGTACGTGTAAAATGTTTCAGAATTTTGTCGATATATACTATAACGGAATGTATATCTGCCGGGAAATCAGGTAATTGTCACAAAATTCTTGCTCTGTAAGTTTGTGTGAAAAGGATTACAGAAAAAGGATAAGTGTCATTTCCGTCCAGATATGCTCTATATGAAAGGTCAGGTACAGCCATGAAAAAGATTATGAGATCAGCGAACAAGCCTGAAAAGGAAAAGAAGCAGCCGAAGATAAAGACGCCCAAAAAGCCAAAGGCAGAAAAGACGCCGGGTACTTCCAGGCTTCCGAAGTTCCTGCAGTCGCGTAAAAAGGCCAGGGAAGAGAATATCCAGAAGCTCCGCGAAAAGACCGAAGAGGCTGCGACCAAGCTCAAGATGAAAAAGACCATGAAGATCGGCGCGAAGATCACGCTCATTTCCTGCGTGACTTCGGTTGCAGCAGCGTTAATCATGGCTGGCGTTGTGACCGGCGTGTTCCTTAATTTCGTCAATGGCCTGCGCATGGATGAAACCAGCACTGGCGTGCAGATACTCCAGGCAGAGGTGCAGGACGAGGCGTCCACCATGAGCGACCTTGCAAAGATCATGGCGGCAAGCGGAACCATGACCCCTGAGATACTCTCAATAAAGTGGAGCGCAAACTGCAACAACCCGAATTATTCTGCGGCATATGTGCTCACGAATGGCACAGTTAACTGGAAATCGGATAACTTTATCCTCAGCGATGAGCTGGCTTCCAAGGCTGTTTCTGGACTTAACGGCATAATTTCGGATAAAGGAAAGCTGTATGCAACCGCTACATATACTGTCGGCGTCAGCGGCGTTATCATCACTGTCAGCGACCTTTCCGTTGAGAGCATTACCGACAGCATAAAGGAAAAGTCCGGCGCGGAGATCTCCATTTTCAGTGGTGACACGAGATACAACACCACGCTCTTTGATGAAACAGGAAAAAGATTTCTTGGCACAAAAATGGACAGCAGCATCTGGGCACAGATACAGGAGGGCAACTCCTTCGTTGGTCAGGCTAACATCAACGGTGAGAAATATTATGTAAAGTATGCGCCCCTTACTGATTTCAAGGATAACATTGTTGGCGCGTATTTCTCCGGGTATTCCACGGCCAGCACGGATAAGGAAGTCGTTTTCACTGTTGTGATCGAAGTGATAGTTCTTGCGGTGGTTTGCGTATGTATTACCTTTATTCTTTTCTTTGTCATGAACAAGCTTGTTAAGAAGCCTGTAGCCGAGGTCGTAAAGATCTGCGGTCAGCTCAGTTCAGGCAGTCTTGACTCCGAGGATACAACGTTTGATTTTCGCGGCGACGAGATGGGTCACATTGCGGAAAACCTCACCGCGGCAAAGCACACGCTGCACTCCTATGTTGATGATATTTCCAGGGTGCTTGAGCAGATGGGCACCGGTGATTTCTCAGCACAGCCCGGTCTTGAGTACATAGGCAGTTTTGAGAAGATAAACGAGTCGTTCCGCAGCATAAAGGAAACTCTCAGCAGCGTCATCCTCAACATGAACTCGTCTGCAAACGACGTGCTTGCAGGCTCCCAGCAGATGGCGGACGGTTCACAGCTGCTCGCTGAGGGAACCACAAAGCAGGCGACTGCAGTCGATGAGCTTTCTTCCACCATCAGCGAGATCTCCGGAAACATCAGCCGCACAGCTGACAATGCAGTTAAGGCCAGTGAATTCTCCGACAGCTGCGCTGAACAGATGATGAAGCAGGGCGCCGAAATGCAGAACATGCTCGACGCAATGGCGCAGATCGAAAAGCAGTCAGAAGCTATATCCGATGTCATCAAGTCCATTGAGGATATCGCGTTCCAGACCAATATTCTGGCGCTCAATGCAGCTATCGAGGCTGCCAGAGCGGGTGAAGCCGGCAAGGGCTTTGCGGTTGTTGCAGACGAGGTACGTAATCTTGCTTCCAAGTCTGCAGAGTCTGCGAACAGCACACGTTCGCTTATTTCCGCTACCATTGACGCAGTTAAGAACGGCTCCGAGATAGCCGGCAAGACTGCAGACGCGCTCCGTCAGGTAACTGATCTTTCCAAGCAGAGCGCACAGCTTGTTTCTGATATTTCTGCGGCTGCAGAGCAGCAGGCTCACGCTGTTGACCAGGTAACCGTGGGAATTGAGCAGATTTCTCAGGTCATTTCGACGAATTCCGCTACTGCAGAGCAGTCTGCTGCTTCCTGCGAGGAACTTTCCGCACAGGCAAGACTTCTCCAGGAGCAGGTCGGCAAGCTCAGGGTATGATGAACTGAATAAAATTAACAGGGCTGCACTCCGGTGCAGCCCTGTTGTTTTAGTTGAGTACTTCTGGTTTTTGGTTATACATCAGTTCCTGGTCAAACTGGTGGAAATCAAAGTGGTTTATCGCGTCGGTCATGTCTGCCATGAGGTCCTCGGGGATATCCTCTTCCTCTGCGAATTTCTGCAGCGCTGATATGTAGGTCTGCTTCAGCATCATCTTATCCTTGAGGGAAATGTGCATCTTGACCGGTGTGCCGTAGTCCACATTGGTGAGATTTGCGATGTCGTGGTCGATAAGCTTCATTATGTCGGTTATGCAGTCCACGCTGCGCGTGCCGAATACGATGTGGTGGAGTATCTCGGCGCGGCACATCGCCGAAAGGCTGATCTCCTTTGGCAGAATGTCGTGAACCGACATCAGCGCGAATACATAGTCCTCAAGGGAAGCGTAATTCTTGGAACGCCCCATGCACAGAGTCAGGCAGTCCACATTTGCCCTGGAAGCCTTTATCGCGAGGTCTACGGCAGTTCTTTTGCTGTTCATCGGGCATAAGTCCACGGGGACTGTGACAGTATTTTTCGCGCGCCATATCATCTCAGCGGCTTCTTCGTCGCTCATCAGCGGGTAGCTTCCACGGAGCCGCGCCATGCTTATCGGAGCGGATATCTGCCCCTGTGCCAGCGAAATCAGCTGCCGTGAAAGCCCGTGTATAGCCGGGAATTCGATGATAGCCGGGGTGTTTCCGACGTTTACGCGCTCTTTCAGATCCTGGATAGTCACCAGAACATAGTTGAAGTCGAACGCCTGTGTGAGTTCCCCGAACATGGGGTCGCCCAGCCGGAATATGTACCCTATGCCGTCGGGAAGCTCGGGCATTTTCATCACCGTGCGGAAATCCAGTTCGATGTATTTCACGCCTGTTTCAGCCAGAGCCTGTATGTAGCGGTAGATGTGCTGCGGTTTTGCATGTTCGTCTATCGGCAGGGTGCACAGACTGTTGTCGGTTATTACAGTTTTCATATCAGCCCTTTAACCCGCGGGACTGCCTGTCCATATCCTCGACAACTATGTCGTATATTTCGCCGAGGGAAGCACAGTATTCCAGCACCTTCCACGGCTCGTTGGTGTGGTAGTGCAGCTTTATAAGTTCATCGTCGCCCACTGCCAGCAGGCAGTCGCCCTTGAAGTTTGCGCGGATATACTCGTTTATTGCGTCCTCGTCAAGCCCCTCGCCTTCGATGAGAAGCTGTGTGTCATATCTGAATTCTGTCATTTTACTGTTCCTCGCTTTCATTTTTCTTTATTTCGATGCGTACTCTTATCACACGGAGTTCTGCGGCTTCAAGCACAGTCACGGTGAACATTCCGCTGGTGACTGTGTCGCCGTTTTTAGGAATGCTCCCGAACAGCCCCAGCACCCAGCCGGCGACTGTATGTGCTTCGCTCTCGATATCCGCGGGAATGTCCCGCGCCTCGAGAAAACGCCTGAGAGAGTTCAGCGAAACATCGCCGTAAACCTCGAAAACGTTGTTCCCGACAACAGTTACGGGGGATTTCACCTCGTCGCTTTCGTCCCATATCTCGCCGACGAGTTCTTCAAGAATGTCCTCCATGGTGACTATACCCAGCGTGCCTCCATGCTGGTCGAGAACAACGCTCATGTGACATTTCTGCTTCTGCATGGTGCGGAATACCTCAGAAAGCTTCTGCATCTGCGGCAGATATAGGGTTTCCTGCATGATGCTGCGCACGGTGAAATCGCTGTTCTTTTCGTACTGCTTGAAGAATTCCTTTTCGGTGATGATGCCGATTATATTGTCAAGGGTGCGTTCGTATACCGGCATTCTTGAATATTCCTCCTGCAGGAATTTGCGGCGTACCTCGTCAACGTCCTCGCCGATTTCTACGGCGACGATGCGGACACGGGGTGTGATTATCTCATCGACGGTTATCTCGTCGAATTCCAGCGCGCTGCGTACAAGGTTGCTTTCCTGGGTTTCAAGCACACCCTCGTCCTCAATCTCGTCTATCATCACTTTCAGCTCTTCCTCTGTCATGCTGACGGATTCCTTACGGTGGAACAGCTTGGAGGCTGCTTTTTTCAGCAGTATAAAGAATGCGGAGACCGGTGTGAATATCACCATAAGGAATGAAATCACGCCGGAAGAGAACATTGCAAACGGCTCTGCGAAGTCCTTTGCGATGCTCTTGGGCATTACCTCGCCGAAAATGAGCACGACGATGGTCACAACTATAGTGGAAACCAGCGAGCCGTACTGTTCCCCGACCAGCTGTATCGCGAGTATCGTGGCAATAGACGAGCACGCGATGTTCACGATGTTGTTGCCGATAAGTATGGTGGTGAGCGCCTTGTCGTACTTTGCGAGAATGTTCAGCGTGCGCTGAGCCGCGCGGCTGCCGTTGTCAGCCATGTTTTTCAGGCGTATTTTGTTGGCGCTGTTGAGCGCTGTTTCTGTCGCGGAAAAGTACGCCGAGCATATTATCAAAATCACTATCAGAACAATCTGCATATATTACTCCCAGTTCTTCCATATATCAGGGCAGTAACCGATAGTTGCCTGCCGACCGTTGCGGACTATAGGCGTCTTGTAAAGCTTTGGGTTTTCTGCCAGTTTGTCGGGCTTCGCGTCGTCCAGCAGATATTTTATTTCTGCGTAGTCCCTGGAATTTTCGTCGATGACTGCTTCAAGCCCACCCAGCGCCCTTGTCACGCTGTCCAGCTCACCGCGGCTGAGTCCCTTTGAAAGAATATCCACATACTGGTATTTTATGCCGCGTTCCTTGAAATATCGTTCTGCCTTTTTTGTGTCAAAGCACTTTGATTTGCCAAAAATCTGAATGTTCATGTTACCTCTTAGATTTTACTTTCGCCCAGTGCGTATTTGCGCACTGCCCTTAATACGCCGTTTTCGTTGTTGCTTCTCGCGAGATACCTTGCGATGCGCTTTACGTCGGGGTGACCGTTTTCCATTGCGAAGCTCCAGCCGGCAAAGCGCAGCATTTCTGCGTCGTTGAAGTAATCACCGAAAGCCATCACGTCGCTGCGGTCTATTTTAAGGAGTTCTGCCAGCTGTTTCAGCGCGCTGCCCTTGTTCACTCCCGCGGACATGACGTCCATCCATATCGGTCCGGAAACCTGCACATTCAGTTTGTCGCCCATTATGGCGTCAAGAGCGGGTTTGGCGCGCTTTTCGGTACCCTGTTCGTCGCACACTGCCACCTTGTAGATGATGTCGTCCACAGAAAGCAGGTCGTCGCAGGGAATGTGGTTCTTGTAATATTTCGCGATCTCTGCAGTGAACATCGGGTCTGCTTCAAGGTGATAGGTGCCCTTTCCCGCGCAGACCAGCACGCGCAGTCCGCCTATCTCTTGGCACGCCTTTATCAGCTGTTCAAAGGTCGCGCGGCCCAGCGGGGTGTATTTCGCCTGCTTTCCGTCATGGTAGATATTTGCGCCGTTGTCGCAGATGAAATCCAGCTTTCCGCGGTATTCCTCAGGGAAAAGATGCGCCACCGCGTCATAGGAACGTCCGCTCGCAACCGTGAATTTAATTCCGTGCTGCTCCAGACTGTCAAGTACCTCAAAGAAGTCCCGGGGGAGTTCCTTGCTGTCGTTGAGCAGAGTGCCGTCCATGTCGCTTGCGATCAGCTTTATCATATGTATTTCCTCGCTTTTGTTCTGTCTTGTTTTTCTTTATATGAGCGCTATGCTATGTGTGTAATATGCTATAATAAACGCCCTGCGTTTATTATGCCATAACCGCAGGTTAGGGCATAATCTGCCGATATGCACGGAGTTTGCCAGAGGCAAACGCATGTGCAAGGCATTTTGATTTATAATAAACGCCCTGCGTTTATTATAGCATATTACCTCCGAACTTTCAATAGCCAATATATGCATTATTTGTGTAAAGATGAGCCGGGTGAATTGCTGAAAAGCAGCCTCGTGCCGGAATACACGGCAAACAGCTTTCCCTGTTCCATCAGCCAGGAAACGTAGCTGCGCACGGTCTGCCCCACAAGAAGGTACTGCATGAGATACAGCCTTATGCGGTATTTTTCCAGCACAAAGGCGATGATGTCGTCCATAGTCTGCGGCCGGGCGCACAGCTGGACGATGTCGCCTGCAACGTCGCGTATTGCTGCGGAATTCTCATCGACAAGCGGTCTTATGTCGCTGACAGGCTCGCAGTGAGATGGAATGAACACGCTGCCTTTCAGGCGCGAAAGTTCCTCCAGGGAATTCAGGTGCTTTGCTATATCGTAAATGAACGATATCCGGTGGCTTTTCAGCGCGCTTTCGCTGATAACGGCGTCAGCGGTGAACCACACCCCGTCCGGCGTGCAGAATGCAGACTGCGCCATATCGTGCCCGTCCAGCCGGAATTCCACCAGACCCCGGGGCAGCGCGTCAGCGGTTATCTCGGAGCACTCGCAGGGAGGCGGCAGAAGGAACTTGCTGCACATCTCCTGATTTGGTCTGCCGCCGTAAAGCGTTGTCGCAATAAGGAAGCTGTGCTTCACCGCAGCGGCGCTTATTCCCGGCGCGTAAACCACGCAGCCGGTCTGTTCCCTTATCCACTGCGCGCCGCTGGTGTGGTCCGTGTGGGAATGCGTCAGGAACAGTTTCGTGAGCTTCCAGCCCTGCGCATGGATATGTTCCAGCGATTTTTCGGCGCAGGTTCTGTCGCCGCAGTCTATCATGCAGACTTCCGGCGCGTTGTAAAGGTAAAATCCGATATTGGTAGGGGCGTTCATGTACCAGGTGGCTGCGCCGGCTTGGTTAAGTTCAAACAAGTGATATCCTCCGGTAAACAGTTACATTCCTGCCCGTGTGCGCAGGCAGGAATGCAGCTGTGTTATTTCTTTTTGCCGTTGTTCTTTGTGTTATGGTTCGTGAGGTGGTGTATTTTTTCCTTGCACTCTTCCGTGCGCTGTTTTATCACGTCGGCAAATCCGTGCTTCTTCTCCGGCTTTGGCTCTTCGGGGAGTTCAGGCTCGTCGCAGGTGTATTCCGGTGTGATGTAGCTCACGTCCTTGGCGTATTCTGCGGTGCTGCGCGGAAGCTGGCGCTTTTTAAGCCGGTTTTCGATGAAGTCCTTGAACAGCATGTAAACTACCGCGCAAACCGGCACGCCGAGGAACATTCCTATCATGCCGAACAGCCCGCCACCGATGAGGATAGATATGAGTATCCAAACCGCGGGCAGACCGGTGGAGTCGCCGAGTATCCAGGGCGCGAGAATATTTCCGTCCACTGCCTGGAGTATCGTGATGAAGATGACGAACCACAGCGCCTGCATCGGGTCGTCAGTCAGCAGCAGGAGCAGCGTGCATGGAATGGCGCCGATGAACGGGCCGACATACGGAATAAGGTTGAACACGAACATTATCGCGGAAATGAGCAGCGCGTAAGGCAGTCCCATGAAAGTCGTGCCGATAAAGCACAGCAGGGCCACCACAAATGCTTCGATTATCTTGCCGATGATGGAACCCAGAAACTTCTTGCTTGCTTCGCGGCAGACGCCGAGGAAGCGCTGCGCCCTCTCCACCTTGAGGAAGGCGAAGATGAGCTTCTTGGTCTGACCGATGAACATTTCCTTGCGGGCGAGGAGGTATATTGAGATAGTCAGGCCGATGATGACATTCTTCATCGTGTCGAGAATTGCCCATACCATCGAAGCGACGTTTCCGGCAATTCCCACCAGTTCGTTGGAATACTGATTCCATATCTTGCCTATGAACGCGTTGAAATCATCAAGCGGGTTGCCAAGGAATTCGATTATCTCGGGGTGATCCTCGAAAATTTCATTAAGCCAGTCCTTGATCGTGTTGACATAGGTATCCGTGTTGCCGAAAATGGTCACGATGTTGTCTGCCAGCTGCGGTATCACCATGATTATCACCAGCGCCAGCACCAGGACGACGACGAGCATTGTCATTGTCAGGGCGAGGGCGCGGGCTTTTCCGCGTTTTTTCTTTTCCGGCGACGATGAGAGCTTTTTCAGCATGCCGATTTCGATTTTCGTCATGAGAGGATTTAGCAGGTATGCGCAGAAAATACCTATGATTATAGGGTTGATTATCGCGCCGAATGTAGACAGCTTAGACATCACGGAGTCAAAGTTGAATATTATCATTACCGCAATGGCGCTGATTATTACAGCGCAGGTCGCATAAACGGCGATAGTAAGATATTTCCTGTTCCAGTTTATGTTCATACAATTCCCCCCAGATACTGCGTAATAAATATATTATACACCAGATACCGCCAAAAAGTCAACCCCGCGCGGCTATTGCAAAAAAAATCAATGTGTGCTATAATCAGAATGAATGATATGCCTGCTGGCGCAGGCGATGGGGGGAACGTATGAGAGCAGGAGTTTCAACAGCGTCGCTGTACCCGCTGCACGCGGAGGACGCATTCCGGGAACTTTCAGCGCTTGGCGTGACGACGGCTGAATTGTTCGCCAACAGCACGAGCGAAGCCAGGGAGCCGGTCACCGGGCTGATACAGCAGACCGCCCGTGAGAGCAACATTGATATAGTCAGCTTCCATCCGTTTTCATCGCCGATGGAGTCGGTGTACCTGTTCTCTAAGTACGACCGGCGCATTGAAGAGATGATGTCGCTTTATCGGGAATTTTTCGGCACGATGGTGCGGCTTGGCGCTAAATTTTTCGTGCTGCACGGCGCGATACTCAGCAGCCGCTGCACTCCGGAGCACTATATAAAGCAGTTCCGGCTGCTGGCTGAGGCGGCTGAGGAATTCGGCGTGACCGTCGCGCAGGAGAATGTCAGCTACTGCCTTTCCGGGAACCTGGATTTTCTGAAGATGATGAAGCGTGAACTCGGCAGATACGCGAAATTTGTGCTTGACCTGAAGCAGTGCCGTCGCAGCGGGGAGGATATCTTTGAAGTAGTGCGGACGCTGGGGGAGGACATAGTCCACCTGCACATAAGCGACGCCGATGCCGACCGCGACTGCCTGCCAGTCGGGCAGGGTACGTTTGATTTCCGGCGGCTGGTGCAGGAGATGAATTCGCTCGGATATGACGGCGCTTACATCGTGGAGCTTTACCGCGAGAATTACGACGAGTATGCAAGGTTGAAGAAGTCGGTAGAACGCCTGTTGGAAATCGGGGCAGGCGCCTGATATAGGTATTAAAAACAGGGACATTGAGCTGTCCCTGTTTTTTATTTTTGCCAAGTACCTGTGAAAAATTTAACGCTGAATTAACAGAAAATCGTTCATATGTATAAACATCGAATAGTAATTTATTACAATTATAACAAAAATGGCGCTATATAGGTATTTATTTTGCTTATAGTGTTGCCAAAACACAATTTGCGTGTTATAATATACATGTAAACTTTTGGCTTTGATGTGAAAAGCAGGTATTGTAAATGAAAGAGAAAAAGGAAAAACAAAAGCGTGGAAAAATAAGTTACCGCGGAAAGAACATCATAGCGATGATTGCCGTGCTGCTTGGCATAGTTGCACTGGTGGGGCATTTTGCAGGCAATACATCACGAGAGATGTCAGAAAACCAGATCTCGAATATTGAGGACAGGTTATCGCTGGTGACGAATGTTATTGAGAACTACATAAGCAACAACTGCAGTGCACTTGAAAAAATCAGCCTTGATTACGCCATGGACGGCGTGCTGATGAGCGGCGACTATATCCCTGGCATAAAGGCGATAGCGCTTGTGAAATTCTCAGAGCCGCTTGAAGCAGCGGACGAGCTAAGCGATATCCCTATTGCTGAGCTGGATTTCTCCAAGGGGGAAAAGCTGTGCGGGCTGCCGGTATCGAAAAATTACATCGGCTCGGACGGAACGTGGTGCTATACGGTGAAAGTCCCGGTTACGATAGACGGCAGACACACGGGGGATGTTTACGGTGAATGTTCCTGGGACGATATCCGCAGGAACCTGCCGGCTTCGCTCTATGGCGGTGAGGCAACGATATATGTGCTTGATACGATATCCGACCAGATCGTCGTGGACTCAAAGCTGCCCGGGCTTAACCAGCAAAACCCGAAAAACGCCGGCGATTTAATGGAAATGCTGAATTTTTCAGCCGAGGAGAAGAATAAGGAAGCGGACATAGAACATGCAGTGGCTTCCGGGGAACAGCTGCTGTTTTACCGCAATATTAGCGGCAGGCAGCATCTGGTTTACATATACCCACTTAACGACGGCGTATTCTATGTCCTGGGTTCCGCGCCGTCAGAGGCGATACAGAAAGAAGCGGCAACAGTAAGGCACACGATAATCCTCGTTGCTGTGCTTATCACCGGGGTAGTACTGATGGCGATAACCATCGTCACCGTCGTTTACAAAAAGCGCGTCCGCGAGCGTGAGGAATACAACCGTACCCTGCAGGAAGCGCTTGACATAGCCACCGACGCGAACGCTGCAAAAACGACGTTCCTTTCCAACATGAGCCACGATATACGAACCCCGCTAAATTCGGTGATAGGCTTTTCGGAACTGCTGCAGAGGGACGCCGGAGATGAAGAAAAGGTCCGCGAATACACCAAGAAAATAACTGCCGCAGGAAACCACCTGCTCGGTCTGATAAGCGATATTCTGGATATTTCAAAGATAGAAAGCGGAAAACTCACGCTGAAAAAGGAACTGTTTTCCATGAACAGCCTTGCGGAGCAGGTGGAAGCAGTGGTTTCCTCAATGGCTGCCGCGAAGGAGCAGTCGTTCATAATGGAAGTCGGGGAACTTGAACACACCCTGTTTGTCGGCGACAGCACAAGGCTGAAGCAGATACTGATAGACCTGCTTTCCAATGCGGTAAAGTACACCGGCAGGCATGGCAGGGTGAAACTCATCATCAGCCAGCTGGAACACCGTTCAGGCGTTTTTGACAACATCAGGTTCGTGGTGGATGACAATGGCTGCGGAATGAGCCGCGAGTTCCAGCGTGTGATGTTCGACCCGTTCACACGTGCTGAAAACATCACTGCAAGACGCGAGAGCGGCAGCGGTCTCGGACTTGCGATAACCCGCAACATCGTTGAGCTCATGGGCGGTACGATAAGCGTGATAAGCGAAGAGGGCAGAGGCACCCGCATCACCGTTGACCTTGCATTCCGCATCCCCGATGAGGAAGCCGGGGCGCATTTCTGGCAGGAGCACAACATAAAGAAGATACTCATTTCGGACAGTGCGTCGGACGGCTTTGATGAACTGCGCCGCGACCTTTCGGATACTGGCATCACAGTCGATACTGCCTACGGTCCCGAGGAAGCGCAGAAAAAGATGAGCGTGCAAAGGTATGACGCGGTATTCAGTAATTCGGCTTCCCTGAGCGGAACCACACCGGATACGCTGGTATTCCTGCCGGAAAGCAGCGCGGATGAAAACGCAGACGGCGCTGTGGCATTCCCGCTGACAGGAACCCGGGTGCGTGAAATGATGATAGAGGCGGTAACGGCGCGCAGGGAACGCTGTCCGGAATATGCTGAGATCAGTCTTAAAGGCGCACGTTTCCTTGCCGCTGAGGATAACGCCATGAACGCCCAGCTTCTTTCTGCGATACTGCGCAAGGAGGGGGCTTCCTGCGATATAATGGAAAACGGTAAGCTTGTGGTGGATAAATTCGTGAACTCTGCCCCTGGCACATATGATGAGATACTCATGGACGTTATGATGCCGGAGATGAACGGTTATGAAGCGACCCGCGCCATCAGGAGCAGCAATCACCCGCAGGCGCAGACGATACCGATAATCGCTATGACTGCGAATGTTTTCGTTGACGACGTACAGAAAGCGCTGAATGCTGGCATGAATTCCCACATTGTAAAGCCACTTGAAATTGAGGATATGAAAAAGACCCTGAGCGCATTCATTAAGAGCGGGAGAAGCAGGTGAAGCCTTTAACTTCCCGGGCGTTATATGTTATAATTCCCGGAAAGGGCAGGGTGTTATGAAAGGAAAAAAGATACTTTCAACGCTGAATGGCGCGCGACATCGCCGGGGCTTCCGTAATGGTGCTGAAAAATGGCATGAACCGTCGTCAGAAAGATAAAGAACATAGTCATGTCGGAACTGACCTGATAAAACAAACGGGGCGAGAGTTTTCTCTCGCCCCGTAATGCTGTTCAATTATTCCTCGTTGTGTGAAACATAGGAAGTGAGTTCACCGTTCTGCTCGTCGATGGTGATGGTGTCACCCTGACGTACTTCATCGCGGAGTATTTCCTTAGCGACCATAGTTTCCACATTACGCTGAATGTATCTCTTGAGCGGACGTGCGCCGAAGCTCGGATCGTAGCTTGCGTCTACGATAGCCTGCTTTGCGGAGTCGGTGATCTCCAGGGAGATCTGCTTATCCTTCAGACGGGACTTGAGCGAAGCGGCCAGCAGGTCGATTATCTTGAATATCTCTTCCTTGCGCAGCGGCTTGTAGAATACTATCTCGTCAAGACGGTTGAGGAACTCCGGTCTGAACGACTGCTTGAGCAGTGCGTCAACGGATTTCTTTGCGTCCTCGGAGATCTCGCCCTCGTCGTTGATGCCGTCAAGAATATACTGAGAGCCCAGGTTGGACGTAAGGATTATGATAGTGTTGCGGAAGTCCACAGTCCTGCCCTGACCGTCGGTGATCCTGCCGTCGTCGAGTACCTGCAGAAGTACGTTGAACACATCGGGGTGAGCCTTTTCGACCTCGTCGAACAGAACCACGGAGTACGGTTTCCTGCGGACTGCCTCGGTGAGCTGACCGCCCTCTTCATAGCCGACATATCCTGGAGGCGCGCCGATAAGTCTGGACACGCTGTATTTCTCCATGTATTCACTCATATCAAGACGGACGATGCTGTGCTCGTCGTCGAACAGTGCTTCTGCCAGAGCCTTTGCAAGCTCGGTCTTGCCGACGCCGGTAGGACCGAGGAACAGGAACGAACCAAGAGGCTTCTTCGGGTCGTTGATGCCGGCACGCGAACGCATGATGGCTTCGGTCACGCGGTCAACTGCTTCGTCCTGACCGATGACTCTCTTGTGGAGAGTTTCACCGAGTGCGAGTATCTTCTCGCGCTCGCCCTCGACCAGCTTTGAAACCGGAATTCCGGTCCAGCGGGAAACGATACGCGCGATTTCGTCCTCAGTTACCTTATCACGGAGCAGGCTGTCGTTCTTTGCCTGTTCTGCAAGCTGCTCCTCCTTTGCGAGTTCAGCCTGCAGCTTCGGCAACGTGCCGTACTGCAGCTCGGCAGCCTTGTTCAGATTGTACTCGCGCTTTGCCTTTTCGATCTCGCCGTTGGTGTTTTCGATCTCCTTACGCAGATCCTGCACCTTGGTTATCGCGTTCTTTTCGTTCTGCCACTTTGCTTTCATGGCGTTGAATTTCTCGCGCTTCTCAGCGAGTTCTTTCTGTATCTCGACGAGGTGTTCCTGCGAAAGCTTGTCGGTCTCTTTCTTCAGGGCTGCTTCCTCAATCTCGTCCTGCATGATGGAACGGCTTATCTCGTCAAGTTCCTGGGGCATGCTGTCCATCTCGGTGCGTATCATTGCGCAGGCCTCGTCAACAAGGTCGATCGCCTTATCCGGCAGGAACCTGTCGGTGATGTACCTGTTGGAGAGCGTAGCAGCCGCGATTATCGCACTGTCGTGTATCTGCACGCCGTGGAATACCTCGTAACGCTCTTTCAGACCTCTCAGAATGGAAATGGTGTCCTCGACGGAAGGCTCGTTCGCCATTACCGTCTGGAAACGACGTTCAAGCGCGGGGTCCTTTTCGATGTACTTGCTGTATTCGTCAAGGGTTGTGGCGCCGATGCAGTGGAGTTCACCACGCGCCAGCATAGGCTTCAGCAGGTTGCCGGCGTCCATTGCGCCGTTGCCCTTGCCTGCGCCTACGATAAGGTGGATCTCATCGATGAACAGCAGAATACGGCCCTCGCTCTTCTTTACTTCGTTGAGTACTGCCTTCAGACGTTCCTCAAATTCGCCCTGGTACTTTGCGCCTGCGATAAGCGCGCCCATATCCAGCGAGAACAGCTTTCTGTCTTTCAGGTTCGAGGGAACGTCGCCGCGCACGATACGCAGTGCCAGACCCTCGACGATAGCGGTCTTGCCGACGCCGGGTTCACCTATAAGGCAGGGGTTGTTCTTGGTCTTACGGGAAAGTATGCGGATAACGCTCCTTATCTCGTTATCACGGCCGATCACCGGGTCGAGCTTGTTCTGCCGCGCGAGTTCAACGAGGTCCTGACCGTATTTGTTCAGCACGTCGTAGGTTTCCTCTGGCTCCTGGGAGGTTACTCTTGCGGAACCGCGTATCTCGGATATTGCCTTGAGCAGCTTGTCCTTAGTCACGCCGAAGCTGCGGAAAATCCCCGCAACGCCGCTGGAAGGCTTCTCAGCCAGCGCAAGGAGCAGATGTTCCACGCTGACGTACTCGTCCTTCATGCGCTCCGCCTGGGCTTCTGCCTCGGTGAAAGCCTTGTCAAGGTCCGGGGAAACATAGATCTTGCCAGCCTCGCGGCCGCTGCCGGAAACTCTCGGCATGCCCTCTATGAATTTCAGCGCCGCCTGTTCAACGCCGTTGGCGTCGATGTTCATTTTGGTGAGCACCTGTGCTGCAAGGCTGCCTTCCTGGGTCAGCAGGGCGTACAGCAGGTGTTCCTGTTCAACGCAGTTGTTCTGATAGCTGATGGAAATATCCTGCGCCGTCTGAACTGCTTCAAGTGATTTCTTGGTGTACTTGTTAGGATTCATACATATGCCTCCTTGTTATATTAGTATCAGATTATTACCTTTTGTTGTACGATTGCAGCGGAATAGCTGCGTTCAGCCGCCCTCTGCGCCCGGCCTGTATCCGGGAGTTCGGCGAAATAATGCTTCATTGTTTCGTCAAGCATTGCCATGTAGTCCGCGACTGCCTGCCCGAGCTGGTCGTCTGAAATTCCCTCCGGCGGCATGTTGAGCGTTCTTGTGAACCTGCCGGGTTCTATCGCGAACATTATGTCCTGCGATAATTTGTCGGCGATGTACTTCTGCTCCAGCGCCGTCCAGCAGGTGAAAAATCCGCTGAGGTCCGCAAAAAGCTGCTCGCTCTGTGTGCGTACCGTGACTTTCAGCTCCCCCGCGCGCTTGCTGCCTGCGCCGTAGACCTCTACCGAGTACCGCAGGGTAGGCTTGTAGCGGTATTTCAGCGCCGTGCGGCACGCGACCGTAGCCGCTGACGGCTGTTCAGTGAGAAAGAACCCTGTGCCCACCGCGCTGCGTATCGCTGAGGTTATGCTTTTCAGCCGCATCTCCGGGGTGACGCAGCGTACTCTCTCGGCGAGAAGCTGGTTCACCATTGCGGAACGGCTCAGCCCGGAACTGGCTGCCAGTGCGTCTACTGCTTCCACAACATCGTCTGAAAGCACCAGACTGTATATGCTCTTTTTCGTTTTAGTCACCTCCGGTCTGCTGATATCGGATATCCATATAGTGGGTATTTACATATTCTTCTATCAGCTTGATTATATTATACACCTGTTTTATTAATTTGTCAAGTGCTTTTATTAATTTTTCTCTGCATTTTTTTAAAAATTTTTTCTGCACTGTAATAACCTATTGACAAACCTATATAATATATGGTACAATTCAGTTAGTGGGGAATAACTCGATTTGGAGTGCTCCACTGCCAACTTATAAACCTATGCTGGCTGCAGGTAAAAGTCACATGTAATGTGACATACGGTTAGCCAAGACTAATTTGAGAAAGGAAACCAGATGAGCGTAGTAGTAATAGGCGGCAACGACCGCATGGCGACCCGATACAAGGACATATGCGAAAGCTACCGCTGCAAGGCAAAGGTGTTCACACAGATGCCTGCGGATTTTGCAGCGAAGCTGGGAACGCCAGACCTGATGGTGGTGTTCACGAATACATGTTCCCACAAAATGGTAAACTCCGTGAACCAGAAGTCGGAAAAGCACGGAATTCCGGTGGCGCGAATTCACAACGCCAGCGTGAACGCCCTCAAGTCGGTGCTTGAGCAGTACACAAAGCAGTAAGAAAAACACCTGCATTCCACAGCGGAATGCAGGTGTTTTTTAGTGTTCGTGATAAAAACCGTACTGGTTTCCGGGGGTGTTCTTGCAGACATACATTGCGGCGTCTGCCATGGGGTAAAGCTTGTCAAACGGAACGCTGCTGTCATGCGAAAGCACGGCGCCAAGGCTTATCGTGACCTTTCTGCCTTTCATCTCGGGTATATCTATTTTTTCAACCCGGGAGATGAGCGCGTCTATTTTTTCGCGGCCCTGTTCGGCATTCTCCACACCGACAGCGTAGACTGCGAATTCATCGCCGCCAAGCCGCATTACGACGTCCTCCCCGGTGAAGCTTGCGCGCAGGCATTCTGCGATTGCAATGAGGGCTTTGTCGCCTATAGTATGCCCGAAGCTGTCATTTATTGTCTTGAATTTATCCACGTCAAGCAGGCAGAACATTCCCTTTTTGCCGCTGATAATAAGCTTTTCTACACGGCGCTCACCGCTTCCGCGGTTTGAAATGTGCGTCAGCGCGTCCGTTTCAGAAAGCAGAAGAAGCCGGTTTTCAAGGTTCTTTTTATCAGTGATATCCATTAAAGTGAGTATCAGTATATCGTCGCCGCAGGCGAGGGTAGCAGTACGCGCCGACGCCTTAATGTAATAATCCTTGCCGTCCATGGCCGTGAGTGCAAATTCAAAATCGTACTTGCCGTGCTGTTTTATCAGCTCCTGCATTTTTGCCATAATGCGCGGGAGGTTGTCTGCGACAATGGGGCACATGACGTCCTCGATGTTGGTGTTCTTTTCGATTTTGCCGAAAAGCGCCTGGGCAGCGCTGTTCATGACAATGATTTTGTTGTTGTCCGTCCGAGAGGCGATAAGCCCGCAGCCCTGCAGGTGCAGCATTTCGGCGAATATCTCATTCTGGTTTTCGAGCGCCTGCTTCAGCGCATTCTGGTATTTCAGTTCCTTATGCTTTTCAGCGTCGATGTACTGCACTGCAAAAATTGCTTCCACCAGTTTGCCCTTATCGTCGCGCTTCATCACAACAAAGCTGCCCCTGCACCAGTGCCCGTCTACCGCGTGGAAATCGTAACTCAGCACGTTGATGTCCTTCATGCGGGAGTCCACGGTGGTGAGGTCGCTGAATTCCAGCGCGCCTTCGAGGTAATCAGGGTCTATCAGCGCACGCATGACGTCTTTCATCTGCTGAGTGGCGTTGTTAGTTGTGGTTACATGCTTTGAAACTTCTTCGTTGTATTTTATTTCCTGCTGGGTATCGTTGGTGAAGTTCACCATATGAATGGAAACATAGGTGTTGCCTATAGCCCGTAGAATGCGCTGTTCAAGGGTCTCTCTCTTCTGCAGGTCATTGACGACAAAAGCCGACACCAAGCGCATAAGAATGAGCATATCAGTGTTCTGCTGCGGATTATCGACGCCCATGAAGCCCTCCATGCGAGAACTGCTGCGGAGCGGCGCTGCCATAAGGCTCTCTATGCCCTGAACGGTGAGTATCCTGTATTCTGCCGAGTCGCTGTCGACTTCGCTGCTCAGAGAATTGATATAGAACTCGCCCTTTTCGTTGAAAATATCCAGCCATCTGTCGATGACGGACATATCAACGTCAGCGAGCATCTCCTTTTCAGGGGTTATTCCCTCTGCGCACCACTCGTAGGTGTTGTGGGCAAGTTTCATGTCCTTTGAGAATTCGAAGATGTAGCAACGGTCAGCTTTGTAATACCCCGCAATTATCCCCAGGAGTCTGTCGATCGCCTGGTCGATATTATCGTTGATGTACAGGGTCTGTACGCATTCCACCAGGGTGGATTGCAGCTCAGTCTGTCTTTCCATGTCGCTCTTGCGGCCGATCATTTCTATCACCTTCTATATTGTCTGCGGTATCGCAGATTTTGTCCTACAGTCAATTATACCACTTTTAAATTAAACTGTCAACTATTAATAAAGGGACAAACAGTATACAAATGTGTTTTTTCATCAGATTTTCATTTCGTTTCAGAACTCGTGTAAACGATGCCAATTCAAGCGCTTTTCGGCAGTGTTCCAAGACACTATACGCGTGTAATTGCTTATCATAAATGTGTTAATATACACATGTGAGTGGAAAAAGGTTGATAAATTTTGTGTCACACGCCGAAAAATCAGTTACAACTGTTGACAAAAAACAAAGAGTGTGCTATAATCTCCCTTGTTGTGAGAACAGAAAAGTAAAATTCTGGTTTTGCAGCAATTACAGAAAGATATTCACACTAAGGAGAAACACTATGAACAAGTTTACAAAGATCGTTGCAGCGCTGGCTATGGCAGCAGCAGTGCTTTCCTGCGCAGCATGCAGCAACAATGGCACATCTTCTGAGTCTTCTTCCGCTGCTTCTGACGCAGCAAAGACTTCTGAGGCTTCCACAGTTTCCACTGCAGACGCTTCTACCGTTTCCACAGCTGAGGCTTCCACAGCTGTGGCTTCTACCGCTGAGGTACAGGCTCCTGCTACCGCTGAGGCTTCCGCGTTTGACGTATCTGTTATGTACGGCACATGGGCGCTGACTGCTATTGACGCTGGCAACGGCGCAATGAGCGTTGCTGACTATGCAGCTTCCATCGGCGCTGACGCTGAGTCCTGCATGCAGTTTGTAACTATCGACGAGAACGGTTACACTTCTTCTAATGCTAACGGCGAAAGTACATTCGCTTACACAGCAACCGAGAACGGTCTGACCTTCGAGGCTGATGGCGTAGTATTCACAGTTACATACGACGCTGAGCTTGACTCCATTATGTATGGCGTAAATGTTAACGACGTAACCTACAAGTACTTACTGATCAGATACAACGCTGACGACGCTGCTTCCGCTACCGCACAGGCTTCCGCAACTGCTGAGGCTGCTGTAGCTGCTACCGCTGAAGCTGCTGAGTAATTTCAGCGCATGCTGAGCAAATAAAATACGGCATACCATGGTTTTCCGCGGTATGCCGTTTTTATTATATTTATATAGTATTACGCAGCGTCCGTGACTTCATTGAGCTTGCATTTTTCTTTCCACTTGCCCTGCCAGTAGCGAATAAGGCTCATGAGCGCGGTGATCACCCAGGTGAGGCAGGTCGTTGTCCAGACAGCCCACCAGCCCATTGCAGGAATGTGCACCAGTATCATTGCAAAGCCTATTCTGCCGATGACTTCCACGAAGCCGTTTATCATCGCATAAACCACGTCCCCGGCGCCGTTGAGAAGCCCGCGGGTGGTATGGATAGTGCCCAGCGCAACATAGAACAGGCAGGACAGCCGCAGCGCCTTTCCGCCTATTTCAATGACTGCAGCGTCGTCCACGAACATCCCGACGATCTGGTCGCCCAGCAGCAGGAATATTCCCATGATGAACAGCGCGAAGCCAACAGTCACCAGCATACTGCGGTGATATCCGCGGATAACGCGCTTCTGCAGTCCTGCGCCGATATTCTGTCCTGCGAATGTGGAAACTGCCGCGTTCAGTGAAGCGAACGGCTGCTGCACCAGCTGTTCCACTCGCATCGTCGCGGTATAGGCAGCCATGACTGTTTCACCGAAGCCGTTAGCAGTGCGCTGCAGGAATATCATCGAAACTGAGATCATCGCATTCTGCAGTGCAATGGGGATACCTGTGGTTATGCACTTTCCGCAGACTGCGCCCACCGGTCGGAAATCCTCCCGGGACAGTTTGAAGAACGGATTTTTGCAGAAGCCGACGATGATGCTTCCGGCGGCGCTGACGCCCTGCGAGATGACTGTCGCGTAAGCTGCGCCGGTAACTCCCCAGCTGAAGCCGACTACGAACAGCAGGTCGAGCCCGACATTCAGCAGGCTGGCTACCACCAGGAATATCAGCGGTGTGCGGGAGTCCCCGAGGGAGCGCATGACGGCGTTTATCCAGTTGTATGCGGCAACGCAGAGAGTGCCTGAGCATGCAGCGCGCATGTAGTCGGTGGCGTCCTGCAGGAGCGCTTCCGGGGTGTTCATCATCTTCATCAGAAGCCCCGCGAGAGAAACTGAAATTATCGTCACCACCGCGCCGAATGCGAGAATGACATACGCCGAGTTAGTGATGAGCTTCCTGACTTCCTTGTGAAGCCCCGCGCCGAAACGCTGCGAGATCAGTATTCCTGCGCCGACTGAAAGCCCGATGCAAAGCGTGCTGAACAGATAAGTGAGCGAGCCGGTGGTTCCCACTGCGGCAAGCTTGTCTGAGCCGAGATATTTCCCGACTATCATGGAATCGACGATGTTGTAGAGCTGCTGGAACACGTTCCCGGCAAAAAGCGGCAGCGTGAACAGAATGATGTGCCTGAGTTCGCTGCCCTCGGTCATTTTTTTGGTGTAAGCCATGTTTTTCCTTTCAAACACAAAACAGCCCCACTTTTCGGTGGGGTCGTTGTGTGTTTTCCGTTGATCAGTCTGAGAGATAAGACTTCACAAGCACCTGCAGAAGCTCGTCACGGTCGATGTGGCGTATAAGCCCGCGGGCGTTGTTGAATGTCGTGATGTATGTAGGATCCTCTGAGAGAATGTAGCCAACAAGCTGGTTGATCGGGTTGTAGCCCTTCTGCTTGAGTGCGTCATAGACAGTAGTAAGGATCTCCTTCATCTCGTTTTCTCTGTCGTCGTGTACAGAAAAAGTCATTGTCTTGTCGTGCATACCATCAATCCTTCCTTGTCCAAATGTAACAAATCGGTTACAATATAGATTATACACGTTTTTTTATTAAATTACAACTATCTTTCCTGAGTTTGGGCAATATTACTATATAAAATCTATAATTGTTACAAAAACAATTTACTGCGTTTGGAGAATATCACAAAAAATATGCACTGTAGCGGGCGTGATATATAAAATTGACTAAAACACTTGTAAAATTCAGTTTTTTGTGATATAATGATATATAGTAATTTAGCATATGCGTTTTTTTTCGATTACGCGTGCTTAGAAAATATTCACATATTTATAATATTTTCAGGAGGATTCACAGATGGCAGCAGGCGATGGATTCAAGCAGGTCCCTTTCGGGTTTGACAAGAACGAAGTAAATACATACATCAGCGATCTCCGCAAGAAAATGAACGCTCTCGAGGCGGACATGCGCTCTAATGACGAAAAGACAAAGGCTGCGGAAAAGCTCGCAGAAGAGGCCGACAGCAGAATAAAGGCTGCTCAGGAAGAGGCAGACAAAAAGGTAGAGGAAGTTACCTCACAACTTGAGGAGGAGAGATCCACCACATCGCGCCAGATCGTTGAGATACGAAATCTCAAGGAGCGTCTTGATAACGAAAAGAAAAAGATGACCGACATGCTCAAGAACGGCAAGGGTGTTTCGCAGGAAGCCACCCGTGCGTTCAACGAAGTGCTTGAAAAGGCGAACGAAGAAGCTGCCGGCATCATTGAAAACGCCAAGAAACAGGCTGAGCAGATAATTGAAGCAGCCCAGCAGCATCGCAGTGAGATCACGTCAAAGACGGAGGAATTCCTTGCACAGCTGCGCGAGCAGATAGAGAACATGAATTCCAGCTTCAATGCGGTGAATATGTCCGCGTCGGAGCTTCTGGGCACCGAGGCAACGCCTGGGATAAGCCTTCCGGAGCCTGCGGCAGCCCCCGAGCCTGCTCCCGCGCCTGTATTCGTAAAGGACGAAGAAACCGCAGAGGCACCGGATATGTCGGTGTTCGACAGTGTTCCCGATGAGGAACCTGAGGAAGAAGAGCAGCCCTCCGAGCCGGAGCCCGCAGCTGAGCCTGTCCCTGAGGCAGAACCTGAGGAACTCCCCGCAGAGGAAGAAGCAGACGCCCCTGCAGTGTTTGAGGACGACTGGAGCGGCAGCAACATGGCAGAAGCGGGAGGGGGCAGCAACATGGCAGAAGCGGTAGCGGCTGCCGAGAAGAAGATGTCTGAAGCTGCAAAGCAGGAAAATATCCCACTGATGAACCCTGACGCTTCCAGCAACCCGTTCGGTGGAGGACTGTTCGACATGGACGACCACCACGACGACATGACGGGATTTGATATGGATAAGCACGACGAGTCTGAGGAAAGCGTTGACAGCATTTCTCCGCTGGACGTTTCGGATCATTCCGAGGCTTCGTTCGATAACGACTTCACAAAGGACCTGCTGGCTCAGACCATGCCGTCCAGTTCGCTTGGCAATGACGCTGACGACGAACTCCTTGCAGCTGTAAAGGCCGCTGAGGAAGCCGCTGCAGTCAAGCCAAATAACATGTCTGATTTCGACATGGACGAGGAGCCTGAGAAGCCCGCTTCCGCTGAGAGCGAAGAAGACGAACTGATGAAGGCGCTGCGCGAGGCAGAGGCTGCGTTCGGTGGTTCATCAAGCGCTGAAGAGGAAGAGCCGGAGCAGGAAGAAGCTTCCTCCGACCCGTGGGCAGACCTCCAGAAGCAGCTTGAAGCCATGGGAAGCGCAGGTTCCTCCGTGACCTACGACGAGCCGGAGCCTGTTGAGGAAGAATCTGCAGCAGACCCGCAGGTAACGCCTCCCTCCGCTGACGATACGAACATCTGGAATTTCGGCAACAGCGGCAATAACGACGATGACGATATGAGCTCCGATTTCGGCGGCTTTGGCGGATTTTAAATTAAGGTCAGACTGCGGCAGTGCATTCTGTGCTGCCGCAGAATTTCGTAATATTCAGGACAGAAGATATGGAAATAGAACTCAACACAAGCGAACTCAAGGAAAAGGCAAAGACGCTCAGGGCAGGGGACAAGGTGCTGCTTTCAGGCACGGTGTATACTTCCCGCGACGCGGCGCACAAGCGCATAAAAGCGTGCGTCGACAGCGGTGAAAAGCTGCCTTATGAGATAGACGGCGCGGCGATATATTACGCCGGTCCTACCCAGGCGAAGGAAGGCATGGTGATAGGCTCCTGCGGACCTACAACTTCAAGCAGAATGGACGTTTATTCTCCGATGCTGCTTGACATGGGGCTGTCTGCGATGATAGGCAAGGGAGAGCGCTCCCAGGCTGTGTGCGACGCGATAGAGCGCAACGGCGCGGTGTATTTCTGCGCGATAGGCGGCGCAGGCGCACTGGCGTGCAAGTGCATCACCGAGTGCGAAGTCATTGCTTTTGAGGACCTCGGCTGTGAGAGTGTAAAGAAACTGCATTTTGAAAAGTTCCCGCTGATCGTCACTATCGATTGCGTTGGCGGCAACCTGTTCAAATCCGGCAGAGCACAGTACTGCAGAGAAAAGTGACCTGCGCGCATATCAGTTTGTGGTATTTTTGCATAAACGGCGGAGCGCTTTTTCATATAAAGTGCTTGACTTTGGAAAATTTTCGAATTTTCCTTGACAAATGCAAAAACCGGTGATATAATTATGCGTAGTAGATAGAATTTTTACATTTAAAGTAATTTCGATTTATGGCTGATTTTTCAAAGATGACCGACGAGCAGCTGGCGGGCTGTGTTTCCTCTGCTGACAGCGGAGAGGCTGTTGCGGAACTGGTTTCGCGGTATACGGGGCTTGTTCTCAAGCTGGCAGGAAAGTACAGCTGCAGCGCCGATTATGAAGAACTCGTCAGCGAGGGGCTTGACGCGCTTATCAGTGCAGCTTCGGGATTTGACCCTGAAAAGGGCGGGTTCAGCGGGTTTGCAGCTGTTTGCGTTTCCAACCGAATGAAGAATGTCGTGGCGCGTGCCGACAGGCGCAATTCACGCATATCTAAGCTGGATGACGAGGATATCCCGGATAATTCCCCGACGCCGGAGGAACTTGTTATCAGCCGCGAAAACGCAGCAGAGATCACCGAGCGTATGAAAGACCTGCTTTCCCCGATGGAGCTGCGCTGCATTGAGGGAGTAATTCTCGGTATGCCGTATTCCGAGATAGCCGAGAAGCTTTTTATAAGCGTCAAGTCGGTGGATAATGCGGTGACAAGGGCGCGCGCAAAGCTGAGAGGGATGTTCCCGAGGCTGTGAGCGGCACAGTGACAGGATTTATCAGAGCAACACAGCGGTTTTCCGCTGAATATATGACCCGGTAGCTTAATTACCAGAGCGTTGTTTATCAAAGGTGTCGGTGTAAGTCCGACCAGGGCAAAAATCTTTTTTTATGAGGTATGGACTATGTACACAGACATCACTTTAAAGTGCAAGGATTGCGGAGCTGACTTCGTGTTCACCGCTGGCGAGCAGGAATTCTACGCTGAAAAGGGCTTCACAAACCAGCCCCAGAGATGCAAGGCTTGCCGCGACGCTAAGAAGAACGCTGGCAAGAGCGGCAGAACCTTCTACGAGGCTACTTGCGCTGGTTGTGGCGGTATTGCAAGAGTTCCCTTCGAGCCGAAGGAAGACAGACCTGTATACTGCAGCGACTGCTTTGCAAAGATGAGAGGCGAGTAATTTCGCCCGGATTGGTTGGTATTTTCTCAGGAAACTAGCAAAATCACTTGCCGAAAGGCAGTTTTCAGCAATTTTCTTATAGAACCTATTGATCAACTCGCAAAAAAAGTCCGACGGTGATGAGCCGTCGGATTTTTTTATTGCACGTTAAGAGTACGTATCGTTTCGGTATTCTGCACCGGGCAGGAATACAGCCGGTTGCCGTCGAGGTCTGCGCTGTGCATATCCACGGCGTTTATCTGACGGTCGTTGTAGGTCGTGTGGTAGTAGATACCGCGGTCCGCGTTCCAGCAGGAGGTGTAGATCGTGTATTCAAACTTGCCGTCTGCGACTTCGCAGCACCCCTTAACCTGCTCCACCGAACCGAGAATGTGGAAGAACTGCCCCACGCTTTCTTCCTCGCTGCTGCCGGAAACGGAATTCGCGCGGGTGAACGCTGCGCGCACGAACCGGGACATCGATGAAAGGTCCCCGGGGAGCCCGATAGCGCCCATTCCGCGGCTGTAGAGGCCGAGGTCCAGCTTGTCGGAAAAGCTGTTCACAGGCTGCTTCGGGGAGAGGTGCATGAAATCGTTCAGATGGAACATTTGCTGGTCGAATGAAGGCTCGTTCGTCAGCACTCCGGCAGGGTCGTCAAATATTTTCAGCCCGTCGCGGTGGGGTTCAACGACTATCGCACCAGTCTTGTCGGCTATTATCCAGTGCAGCTTTGCCGCGGGGAAATCGGCGCTGAACGGGGTTCCCACCAGCTTGATTTCACACAGCGCCTTTCTTGCTTCCTCAAGTGTAGCGCATGTCGCCAGTATCCACGGAATGAACTCGAACTGCGCAATGCACCTGCTGTTGTCTGCGTCGGGGTATTCTGCGGTTTTTGCGAAATTAAGCCCTGCCATGCCAAGCCCCTTTTCGTTCACTGCGTCGTAATACAGCGGATACCCTCCGGAAATATGCGCCATTCCTATCATGGCGTAATGACTGCTGCAAAGCCCCGCGTTCCTGAATTCAAACGGGAAGTTCCGAGGGGTTATCGTAACTCTCTCGCCGTATGAAAATTCGTAATCAAGCGTTCTGCCCATGTAGAAGCATTCTGTTTTGTAGGTAGCGGCTGTGCACATATGAGTGGTCCTCGCTTTCGTGATTTTATGATGATAATATTATAACACGTTTTTGTGAAATATCCGTGATAAGAATAGATTTTTAAATAAAATAATGCAGAATTGCACACCAAATTAATGCAATTTTGTAGTATAATATTATTATATGATGTTGACCTTTTTTCAGTTAGATGTTACAATATAATAGGAAATAATAGAAATTAATGTCAGAGGGCTGGTAATTATGAGAAAGAAGATATGCGGCAATTGCTTTGCGACGATGCGCGGGAACGTATGCAGACACTGCGGCTACCGCGAAAACAGCACAAAGCCGGAATACGACGCGCTTTCAGCCGGCACGGAACTGCATGGGAGATACATCATCGGCAGGCTGCTTGGAAAAGGCGGCTTCGGCATGATATATCTCGCATACGACCAGAATAACGACCGCGCCGTTGCCGTAAAGGAATACTACCCGGACGGTACCGCTGTGCGTTCCGGCGATAATGTCACCGTGGAACCGATGACCACTCAGCAGGCGGAAAGCTTCGACGAAGGAAAAAAGCGCTTTGAGCAGGAAGCGGAGCTTATTTCTCACTTCCGCGAAAGCTCTGAGATGATCGGAATATACGATGTTTTCGAGGAGA
>HF989520.1:0-5282 GCA_000432175.1 Eubacterium sp. CAG:786 | reverse complement strand
AGCATATTATGCGATGGATTTCGTACGCGGCGCTTCGCTGAAAGACATCGTGGCAAAGGCGGGGAAGCTTTCACCGCAGCAGGCAGTCTATATCGCGGTAGGGCTTCTGCCCGCGCTGGAGATAATGCACCGCGAGATGATACTGCACCGTGACGTTTCCCCGGATAACATCATGCTGTGCCCAGACGGTTCGGTGAAGCTGATAGATTTCGGAGCGGCGCGGCAGCTTGGCGACAGCACCCAGAGCATGTCCGTGATACTGAAGCAGGGCTTCGCACCGCTGGAGCAGTACCAGAGAAAAGGCAGACAGGGCGGCTGGACGGATATCTATTCCCTTGGCGCGTCGCTGTATTTTGCGCTGACAGGCGAAACCCCCGACGACCCGCTGACGCGCCTGGAGGACGATTCCCTTTTCAAAAAGGGTCTGACAGGAGTTACGTGCAGGCTTGCGGAGGTATTGGTAAAGGCGTGCGCGCTGAAATCGGAGGAACGTTATCAGGACGCGGGAGAGATGCTGAACGCGGTGAAATCCTGCGGGATAACCCCGGAGCGCATTCCAGAGGAGATCATTGCTTCGGTCATTTCGGGGAATGACTCCAGGTTGAAACGCCCCGGCCGCAGGCGCACGGTGATCACTGCGGTGGCAGCTGCGGTGACTATCGCGGCTGGCTCAGCGGTGGCGTTCCTTTCGGGAATATGGGCGCCTCCGGTGGAGGTGAAGATAGGAGGGGAGATGTTCCCGGTGACGGTGACGGAGCTTGACCTTTCCGGCCGGGAGCTCACCAATTCGCAGATATCCAATCTGCGGCATATGAAGCAGCTGAAATATCTGAATTTAAAGGATAACTACATAACCGACCTTTCCTGCCTTGCGCCGCTGACCCAGCTGGAATCGCTGCATTTCAGCAACAATAACGTTACCGATATCAGTTTCATGAAGAATATGGACGGACTGCGTGAGATAAGCGCGGAGAACACCGGCGTTTCTGATATTTCAGTCCTGCGTGGGAAAACGCAGCTTGAATCGGTGTTTTTCGGGGACAGCTACGTCACGGATATCACACCTATATCCGACAGCCGGGGTCTGAGATACGTCGGCTTCAATGAAGCGCAGATATCTGATATCAATGCCCTTGAGGGAATGACCGAGCTTGAAACGGTGTGCTTTGCCGGGTGTGGAATCACCAGCCTGGAGCCTCTGCGCAGCAGCAAAAAGCTGCGGAATATCTATTTCGGGCGCAACAACATATCCGACCTGTCGCCGCTTATCGGCTGTGATATTGAAGAAATGTACATCGACTGTAATCAGCTGAACGGCGATACCGAGGCATTCCGGGGACTGACCGCGCATGGATTTATCGTGCTGAACGGCAACGGATATCTGGACAGCCAGCTTGACTACCTAGTATCGACGATAAACGGTGAATTCACGCTGTATAACTAAGGGGGACCCGACATGAAAACAGAAGAGCTTGAAGCAAAGATTCGCCGCACCAAGCGCCTGGATATGGGGCTTATCAGCGACAATGCGCCGCCGACATTTGCAATATTCATGCAGGACGTTATGGAAGAATGTGGAGTGAAGCGCAGCGAGCTGATAAAGGCGCTGAATGTAGACCGCAACTACGGCTATCAGATGCTCAACGGCACCAGAAATCCCACCCGTGTACAGGTGCTCAGAATAGCGTTGTACATAAAGCTTGACCTTAAACGCACCCAGCGCCTGTTAAATCTCGCCGGCAGGGAAGCGCTGTATGTCCGGCGCCCCGAGGACGCAAAAACAGTACATTGTCTGGAACACCCGATGGATTTCAAAAAGGCATGCCAGTTCATCTGGGGAGATGAATAACGGAATACGACAGTTGACTTTATCTGAGTTCTGGGTTATAATAACAATAATACATTTCAAAGAACTCAGGAGAAAACGATGATAACACTTGAACCATGCAGAAAAGAGCATTTAAAGGAACTTAAGGCGCTGTACATGACTGCATTCCCGAAAGAAGAACGCGCACCCTGGTGGCTGATGAAGCTTCGTGCAAATCAGGGCAGGGCAGATTCGCTTGCAGCAACGGTCGATGGCGAATTCGCGGGAATGGCGTATGTGGTAACGCGGGACGACATGGCATATCTGTTCTATCTCGCGGTGGAGCAGAATATCCGCGGTAAGGGAACCGGCAGTGCAATATTGAAGGCGCTGGGTGAACGTTATGCGGGCAAGCGCATATTCCTTTCAAGGGAACAGCTTGACGGCTCCGCGCCAAACTACGCTCAGCGGGAAAGCCGTCACCGTTTTTACCTTTCCAACGGCTTATCTGACTGGGGCATTCAGATAAAGGAAGGCCCGATGATATACGACGTTATGGGCACGGGCGATAAGGTGGTAACAGCCGCTGAATATGACGCGCTCATGAGAAGCTGGGTCGGCAGAATGCCGAAGCGGTTATTCAACGCATATGTCATTGAGTGAGGGACGATATAATTTCCCTGGCAAGCGAAGGTGCTGACTGTGACCGACAATGAGGACGGACCGAAAGGCACCATAATTTCCAGCCGTAACGCATTTGTTATAAGTGCGCCGTTTAAGAGCACCGTAAACCTGTCAAATGTATTGTGCAGAAGCGGAGACAACCATATCTATGTAGAAAGTTCCGTTGGTACATCGAATATATATTCGGGCGAGTTCAGCCCATTAACGGCTTCAAGCGATTTTACCATTGTTGACGTAGCGGCCGGCTGCCCGACGCAGCTGAGGGGTTACGCTCAGGATAAAACCAGGAAGGATAAGCGCTCGTCTTATCCCTCCATTGTGTATGATGAAATAAATACTGTTTTAGATCAGCTCTGCGATTTTCTTCAGAACATCTGAAGCGTCAAGAGCGTTGACCTCTCCATCGCCGTTGAAGTCAGCCATAAGCGGATTTGCGCCCGCTTCCAGACCAGTTATATCCCTGAGCACTGCGTTTGCGTCCAGTGCGTTCAGCGTTCCGTCGTTGTTAGCGTCGCCATTCAGGTCACTGTAGTCGCCCAGCATGATCACATATTCGCCCTTTGATGCTGCGCCGGGTAATACCGCATAGCCGTCCCCGGCTATCTTATAGGTGCTTACAGATTCAGCGCTTCCGTCCTTGATAAAGTACAGATTAGCGAATTTGCCCACATATTCGTCCTTGAACTTAATATTAAGCTCTGCACCGACATTGTTGCCGCCGGTCGTAAATCTGTAGCCCGCAATGCCGCGTGCGCCCTTTGCTGAGGACGTTCCCGGGAGCAGGCTCAGGTCTGCGTAAGCGCTCTCCGATGTTATCCTGCTTCCGTCGATAGTCCACGACTTGGAGGAGTCGAATTTGAGATTTGCAGATATCTTATTTTCCTTTATTGCTTTTAATATCTCGGAAGAAACAACGGTTGAGCCGTTCAGATCGATATTTACCTTGCTGTTTTCGTCCATCTTTGAGAGTGCAGCAGCTATCTCGCTCCAACTCATGGAATTGCCGTTCAGTACGGGGTCGTAATCCTTTATTGCCGTGCTGCCGGAACCGCTGGGATAATGCACGCTGGAGCTGCCGCCAGTGGACTTCTTCCGGAACTCAACGCTGAATACGCAGTCGGCAGTCAGCGTGAATGTATACTTGCCGTTTGTGAGCCTTACAGTCTTGCCGTCAAGCGTTGCGGATTTCACCTGATATCCCTTGTACGGGGTGACGGTAAGAGTTACCTCTGTGCCTATGGGATAATCGGAGGTAGAGGGGGTAACTGTGCCGTTTTCGCCGCACTTTACGGTTACTGTCGCATAGTCTGCGGACATTTTCTCAAACTCAGCGGTGAATGTCCAGCTGACTAACTGATCCATCATAAATGTGCAGACGTCGTTTTCAATTGTCACCTCAGGCGCCTTGTTTCCGTCAAGCTTTACTGACTTTATACGGTAGCCCTCGTCGGGAGTGATCGTCAGCGTTACCATATCGCCGGTGCCTATCGAATAAACCTGAGTGCCGTCAGAGAGAGTTTCTGAGCTCCTGCCGCCGTCAAGTCTGCCGCTGAAATTTACAGAGCCGTTGGCAGGCTTTGGAATGGTGAGCGTTGAAAGGTCAGCGTAGCTGATCACGAATTTGTTTTCGCCCGCGGCAGTAGTCACCTTATAGTAACAGCCGTCGCTGTCCTCTTTATAAGGTTCAATTGCAACGCCGTTGAAATCAGCGTCGCCTATGAACTTATCTTCAGTTACATTTGCGAATATCTCGCATTCAGTGCCGACCTTGTACTGACCGCGCGAATTGTACGGTGCAGTCACTACCGCCACTTTATTTTCCGTGTTAGGAAGATTGATAGCCAGGGTCGAAACGGTGCAAAGTTCAGCATTATCGCCGTACTGAACGGTGATAGCCGTATCTTGGCTTATGGAGAAATATTCGCTTGTATATCTCTGCTCGTCGCTGTTGTATGAAACCTCAGCGCCGTTAATGCTCTCTATGACAGTGAGCGGCTCGCCGTTGCTGTCCGTCGGAACATCGATACTTACTGCGACTGGTTTGTCATTCAGTGCATATGCGGGGAAATCATTGGTGGCTGTGCCGTCATGATAAGTCAGCATTACGGAATTTATCTTTCCGTCAGAAATATCCTGTTTAAGGGAGTCTGCTATGTCCACATTATAGTATTGCTGTCCCGTCCAGCTATAAATAGCCATTACGAGCAACTTATCTCTGCCGTCGGTCGTGACGGTGTATGTTCCGCCTGGCGACAGCCCATAGTTCTTTAACAGATTGACGTCGGATTTCCATTCCATAAGGGATACTTCTTCTATCCTGTAGCCATTGTCAGGTACAAGGGTGACTTCTATTTCCGCGCCAACGGGAGCGAGGTAGTATTCGTCAGGGAAAGTGCCCTGCAGTTCCAGAGGTTTGCCGTTGTACGTGGCAGACGAGATGTAGCAGGGTTTACTGGTGTCATAACTGCCCTCGCAATAGAATCCTATCCTTTCGGTCTCTACAGCGCTTGCCGTGAAAGATACAGCGGGTACAAGCGCAAGTATCATGGCAAACACCAGCAGCATGCTTATAAGCTTGCTGCCAAGCTGCTCAGAGTGCGTCATTGTTTTCCTCCTTAACAGTGCTCGGGCAGGGAATATTTCCTGAAAGCGGCATATGAAATTACTTCCTGCCACAGCATGAATAATTTTACAGATATTATATCAGAAAATGGCACGATTGTCAATAGAATGGCGTATTAAAATGCAATACAAATTTGTAATGGGAACCTCTAAAAACCGGTTTGAAAAG
>HF989519.1:37293-40552 GCA_000432175.1 Eubacterium sp. CAG:786 | reverse complement strand
TCGGGTATTCCCGCTGCATATCGCGGATACAATCGGAGACCGCGCTCAGCTGCGCGTTGGTGGGTCTGAACGGAAGCGCTTCCCACAGGTCGGCAATGCTCGCGTCCCGCATGACGGCGCCTGAGCGCTCCCTCCCGCGGGATTTCATCATCGAAAGCCCCAGCTTCAGCGTCAGCAGCTCCTCAAAGACAAGCCGCCTGCGGGCTTCGGTGTATTCCTCGCGGCTGTGCGGAAAGTGTATCTGTCTCACCGCCTGCTCCCGGGTGAGAAGCCCCATGCGCCGCACCAGCCCCTCGGGGAGCGTTTCCGGAAGCTTCACCACGGTAAGCGCGGTTTTCACGTTTGCGGAGACCATGTTGTTCGTCAGCCCCGCAGTCAGCGGGTATTTCGGCATAAGGCCGTTCTCGCTTGTTTCCACGAACAGCGGGGAGCCTATCTGCATTCTCACCATGTCGCCGTTTATCTTGCCGTAGAAGAGGTACTCGTGATCCTCCTCCAGTTTTGCGAACGTGTATTTCGCGTTGAAGAACACTGCGGTGATGTTCCCGGTGCCGTCGGTGAGTTCCGCTTTGTACAGCGCCATTTTTGCGTACTCGCTGAAAGGCGCCGTCTTTCTCCTCACAAATGCGCGTAAGGCGCAGACCTCTCCGATCTGCACCTCCGCTATTTTTTTCGGGTGGGTGAAATCAACGTAATCCCGCGGATACAGCTCCACAAGCCGCTCCACGGTATCGACGCCGAGTTTCTTATACAGCTCAGCCCGCTTGGGGCCGACGCCTTTCAGGTACGTTATATCCATTATTCAACAGAAACGATGTAGTAATACACGGGCTGACCGCCGTTAACAAGGTTGATGTCGATGCTGTCGCTTATTCTCGCGCGCAGCTGCTCGTAAGCCGCATTGGCAGCCTCGTCGGTCACGTCGGAGCCGTAGATTACGGTAACATAGCTGCTGGAGCCGTTTATCAGGCGCTTTGTCAGCTTGGTGAGAGCCTTGGTGACGTCCTTTTCGGTGAACACTATCCTGCCGTTGTCCATCGCGAGTATCTCGCCCTGCTTTATCTTGTGCCCGTCGTATTCGCTGTCGCGCACTGCAAAGGTTATCTGACCGCTCTGCACCCTGCCCAGGGCTTCCGTCATGTTGCTGCGGTTGGTCACGAAATCAGCGCCGGGGTCGAAGTTCATCAGCGCCGTGATACCCTGCGGTATCGTGCGGGACTGCAGCACGCACACGTTCCTGTCCGCAAGGGAAACAGCCTGCTCCGCTGCCATTATGATGTTCTTATTATTCGGCAGCACAAAGACATTATGCGCAGGGGTCTGCCCGATGGCTTCCAGAATGTCCTCGGTGGAGGGGTTCATGGTCTGACCGCCGCGTACTATGCTGTCGGCGCCGAGGTCGCGGAACAGCGCCTCAACGCCCGCGCCCGCCGCAACAGCAACAAAGCCGAAGTCCTTTTCGGGCTTGACGGGTACCTTGCGGTTCTTCTGCACTGCCTCGTCCGCCCTGATGATGTTGTGGTGCTGCTCGCGCATGTTCTCTATCTTCATCTTGGTGAGACTGCCGAATTTCAGTCCCTCTTCGATCGCCTTGCCCGGGTGGTTGGAATGAACATGCACCTTGATTATGTCATCGTCATCCACGACCACAACGCAGTCGCCGATTGTCTCGAGGAACGCCCTCAGCGCCGTTGCGTCCTTTGCACCTGCCATCTTGTTGACGATGAACTCGGTGCAGTAGCCGTAATGTATATCCTCTTCGGCAGCGCCTGCCGCAGCAACAGCCGCGGGTGCCGCAGGCTTCGTTTCGCTCTCGGAGCGTATCACCGAGCCGCCGGAAACCACCTCCAGCATTCCCTCGAGGATAACCAGCAGACCCTTGCCGCCTGCGTCAACGACCCCGGCTTTCTTGAGCGCGGGGAGCAGGTCGGGGGTACGTGCGAGGCTCTTTTCGCCCTCGTCGATGAACGCCCGCAGGAATTCCGCAGCGTCGCCGTTTTCCTTTGCCATGTCCTTTGTGTTCTCCCACGCTTCCCTGACGACGGTGAGAATGGTGCCCTCGGTGGGCTTCATGACGGATTTATACGCAGCGTCCACGCCCAGCTTGAATGCGTCGGAGAGCATCTTTGCGTCCGCTTCAGCCTGCCCTGCAAGTCCCTTTGAAAGCCCGCGGAATATCAGCGACAGGATAACTCCTGAGTTGCCCCGCGCGCCTCTCAGCATCGCGGAGGCAGTCAGCTTGGCTGCGTCGCCCGCGGTGATGCCGTCGGAGGCAGACTTGAGCTCCGCAAGCGCATTGCCGATGGTCATGGACATATTGGTGCCCGTGTCGCCGTCCGGTACGGGGAACACGTTAAGTTCGTCCACCGCGAGCCTGTTATTGGAAATGTTGTTCGCGCCCGAGATGACTGCGTCCCGGAACAGCTTTCCTGAAATCATCATTACTTTGCGATCCCTTCCTATTTTAAAATCATGTCTTTATTTCATCGACATAGACGTTGACACGCTCGACAGAAATTCCCGTGCTTTCCTCCATGACGTATTTTACTTTATTTATAATGCTCTTCACCACAGTGCCGACATTCACGCCGTAAAGCACCGTGATATGCAGGTCTACCACCAGCTTGTCGCGGCCGGCGCGCACGTTTATGCCGCGCTCGTAGCTTTTCTTTTTGACGAAGGGCAGCGCCGCAAGTATCGTCTGCTTTGCGCTGCTGATATTCATCTGCACCACGCCGAAGCAGCTAGTCACCGTGCTGCCTATGAGCGAAGTGAAGTAATCCTGCGAAATGGTTATCGTACCGATATTGTTCTGGACCTTTATCATAGTACCTCCCTTTCTGAAATGAAAATTCCCTGCTCAGCCGCGCTGCACACTGCTGTAAAGCACCCCGGGAATTCCCCGGAAGCCCTCTCAGCCGCAGCGCGTTCATCAAACACGCCGAAGCACGCAGAACCGCTGCCGGTGAGCGACGCGCCGCGTGCGCCGAGTTCCGTCAGGCGCCCGCATACGCTTTCAATGCGCTGGTCCGCGTAAAGCTTCTGGAACACGTTGTACATTTCTGCCGCGTAATTCTCCGGCATTGCCGCCCTGAATGCCGCAAGACCGCCGTGTACTGCAAGCGGGCTCTCATCATAGCTGCGGTAAGCCTCCCCGGTGGGGCAGCTGAATTCCGGCTTTACCACCAGGAACACGCCCTGCGGCGCCGGGAATTCCGACATTTCCTCGCCGATGCCGCGGGACAGCCCTTTCCCACCC
>HF989519.1:35926-37178 GCA_000432175.1 Eubacterium sp. CAG:786 | reverse complement strand
CGCCCTCAGCACAGCGGCTGCGTCCGCGCTGCCGCCGCCCATTCCCGCACCGCTGGGGATATGCTTCTCAATATCGACGCAGACCGTCGCGGAAGTCCCCGCAGCCTGCATGAAAAGCTCCGCAGCGCGGTAAGCGGTGTTGCGCCCGTCCGTCGGCACGTCCCCGCGGTCGCAGGAAAGTGAAATGCCGCTGCCCGCGCTGACTACCACCGTCACCTCGTCCGCAAGCGAAACGCTCTGCATGACGGTTTCGAGCAGGTGGTAGCCGTCGGCGCGCCTGCCAGTTATATCAAGATACAGGTTCAGCTTTGCGTTCGCACGCGCCTTTAAAATCTGTATCCCGCTTATACTGCTCACTTTTTGAGTTCCTCGACGAATTCCTTTATGCGCTGCAGCGCCGTCGTGATATGCTGAACGGAATACGCATAGGATACGCGCACGTAGCCCTCTCCGCTCTCACCGAAAGCGCTCCCCGGCACAACCGCGACCTTCTTGCTGTATATCAGCTTCTCGCAGAACTCGCTGGACTTCATACCCGTGGACTTTATGCACGGGAACACATAGAACGCGCCCTCCGGCTCGAAGCAGTGCAGTCCCATATCGTTGAAGCCCTTTACCACCAGACGACGGCGCATGTCGTATTCCTCGAGCATTCTGTCAACATCGTCGCGGCACTGGGTCAGCGCGGTTATCGCAGCGTACTGGCTCACCGTGGGGCTGCTCATTATGCAGTACTGGTGGAGTTTCAGCATCTGCTTTATCACGGGCTTCGGACCTGCGCAGTAGCCCAGTCTCCAGCCGGTCATGGCGTATGTCTTGGAAAAGCCGTTTACGACAACGGTGCGCTCTCTCATGCCGTCTATCTCGGCGATGGAAACATGCTTCTCACCGCCGTATGTCATCTCGGAATATATCTCGTCGGAGATGACCATGATGTTCGTATCACGGAGCACACCGGCGATAGCCTCAAGTTCACCGCGGCGCATGATGGAGCCTGTGGGGTTGTTCGGGAAAGGCAGTATCAGCGCCTTCGTGTTCGGGGTTATCTTCTCGCGCAGGGCGTCCGCGCGCAGCTTGAACTTATCTTCCTCCGTCATGACGATGGGCACAGGCGTGCCACCGCACACCGTGATTATCGGGGAATAGCACACGAAGCTCGGCTCCGGCACCAGCACCTCGTCGCCGGGCTGTATCATGGCGCGCATCGCAAGGTCGAGAGCCTCGGAACCGCCTACAGTCACGATGAGTTCGC
>HF989519.1:28555-35831 GCA_000432175.1 Eubacterium sp. CAG:786 | reverse complement strand
GCATGAGTCCCGCGTTTGCGGTGTAGGCGGTCCTGCCCTTTTCGAGGACGCCGATAGCGGCTTTTCTCGCAGCCCAGGGGGTCTTGAAATCCGGCTCGCCGACGGAAAGTGAAATAACGCCCTCCACCTGCTGAGCGATATCGAAGAATTTGCGTATGCCTGACGGCTGAATGTCCCGTATCTTCTGCGGGAGAACCTTATCGTAGTCTATCACGGGGAAACCAGGCTCCTTTCATCGGAGTGTTCCTCGTTGAATACGTGGTTCTTCTCCTTGTATCTTCTGAGCACGAAGTGCGTTGTTGTGGAAAGCACGCCGTCCAGCACTGCCAGGCGCTCGGAAACGAACAGAGCGACTTTTCTCAGGCTGGTGCCTGTGATGGTGATGGAAAGGTCGTTCGCGCCGGAAAGCAGGAACACGCTGTCCACTTCCTCATACTGCATGATGGTGTGTGCCAGGTCGTCAAAGCCCCTGTCCTTGAACGGGGTGACCTTCAGCTCGATTATAGCGGTGACTGCGTTGTCGTCAGCCTTTTCCTCGTTGACGATAGCGGCATAGCCGATGATTATGCCCTCGTCCTCCAGCTCCTTTATGCCTGCTGCGACCTCCTGCTCGGAAATGCCGAGCATGATGGAAAGCTCCGCGTTGGAGAGCCGCGCGTTCTGCTTTAATAGGGCAAGTAACTTCTTGTTCATAAAAGTATCCTCCTATATCAGATGGTAATGAATATGGGTTCTTTCTTTCTGAAAACGCATATCTCGCTGAAGCCGATATCCCTCAGCATCTCAAGGCATTCGGGAATGTCGGCGCCGATATCCTCGACGCGGTGCGCGTCGGAGCCTACAGTCACCATGCGGCCGCCCTTGTCGAAGTAGCGTTTGACGTACTCCGCAGACGGCATGGGTACGTGCAGTCCCTTGCGGATACCCGCGGAATTGACCTCCAGCGCGATACCCTGCCTGATCATGGTTTCCAGTATCTTGTCGATGATTGCGCCGTAACGCGTCATATCGACCACGGCGCCCCCTACGTCGCCGCTGATAAATCTCAGCGGGAATGTCAGATGCGCCAGCGAGCAGAACTTCCCCCATTCTGCCAGACGAAGCTCCTCTTCGAAATATTCGTCAAGGCAGCGGTATCTGTCCTCGTCGCTGTCGGGTACTCTGTCCAGCCTGGGGTAAGTGCGGGTGCGGTGCGTGGAACCAAGCACGAAATCGTAGTCGTGCGCTGCGAGTATCTTTTCAGCCTGTGGCTGGTCGAAGAGCGCCTGTCCCAGTTCCGCGCCGTAATATACTTCCATTTTCCCCGCAAAGCGCTCCTTTATTTCCAGGAACGCCCCGTAGGACTTATCGATAGCGCCTGCATAATCCCAGCTGTCGAGCTTTTCGTTTTCGATATGGTCCGTCAGCGCATAGTGCTTTATCCCCAGCCCGCAGGCTCGCTCTGCCATTCTCATCGGCTCGTCGTGGCCGTCGGGCGAGAGGGTGGAATGATTATGGATATCCGCCGGGATAAAGCGGAGTTCTTCAATTTCCATTTATTTACCTTCTCTTGTCCTGTCTGAAAAATTAACCAGAATATCCGGCTTTCAGATGTGTTTTTTATTATTTTATCACAAAATTTGAATTTTGTCTATGAATACATTTACTTTTTCCGATTTTTTTAGTATAATAGATAAGAAAGATAAAAAACAAAGCATGCGGCTTGATAAATTTATACATATTGACCGCAGAACAGGAGGACATAATGAGAGCAGTAGTAGCTGTTATCGGTAAGGACACGGTAGGTATTCTGGCAAAGGTGAGCGGTATATGCGCCGAGCACAACGCAAATGTTATGGACGTTACCCAGACCATCATGCAGGATCTGTTTGCGATGACGATGATGATCGAGATAACCAACCTCAACATCGACTACATCGACTTTGCAGACAAGCTGACAAAGGCTGGCGGCGAGATGGGACTGCAGGTGCACGTTATGCACGAGGACATCTTCAACGCGATGCACAGAATATAAAACCGGCGAAAAATCCGCAAGGGTCTTTGTGAAGTTTTAATATAAGGAGAAAACCGACAGATGCTTAATTCGAGCGATATTTTAGAAACGATAAAGATGATACAGGAGGAGAACCTGGATATCCGCACCATCACCATGGGTATCTCTCTTCTCGACTGCATCGACAGCGACATCGACAAGGCATGCGATAAGGTATACGACAAGATAATGCGCAAGGCCGAGAACCTTGTAAAGACCGGCGAGAATATCGAAAAGCAGTACGGTATCCCGATAGTCAACAAGCGTATCTCCGTTACCCCTATCGCGATGGTGTCTGCAGCGTGCAAGGGCAGCCCCGTCAAGTTTGCAAAGGCGCTCCAGCGCGCAGCTGACGGCACCGGCGTAAACTACCTCGGCGGTTACTCCGCGCTCGTGCACAAGGGCTTTTCCGCCGGCGACCTGGAACTTATCCAGTCCATTCCGGAAGCCCTCGCCGAGACCAGCAACGTATGTTCCTCCGTTAATATAGGTTCCACCCGCGCCGGCATCAACATGGACGCAGTTGCCATGATGGGTCAGGTCATCCGCGACGCCGCAGAGGCCACCAGGGACAACAGCTACTTCGGCGCTGCAAAGATCGTTGTATTCTGCAACGCCGTAGAGGATAACCCCTTTATGGCAGGCGCATTCCACGGCGTAGGCGAGTACGACTGCGAGGTGAACGTCGGCGTTTCCGGCCCCGGCGTGGTACGCGCTGCGCTGCGCAAGCACCCCGACGCGAACATCAGCGAGATCGCGGACGTCATCAAAAAGACCGCGTTCAAGATAACACGTATGGGTCAGCTGGTCGGCACTGAGGCTTCCCAGAGACTGGGCGTTCCGTTCGGCATCGTTGACCTCTCCCTCGCGCCTACCCCCGCTGTGGGCGACTCCGTTGCGCATATCCTTGAGGAAATAGGCCTTGAAAGCTGCGGCTGCCACGGTACTACCGCGTGCCTCGCTATGCTCAACGACGCAGTAAAGAAGGGCGGCGTAATGGCTTCCTCGCATGTTGGAGGACTTTCCGGCGCGTTCATTCCGGTTTCTGAGGACGCAGGCATGATAGACGCTGCCGTAAAGGGCTCCCTCGGTCTTGAGAAGCTCGAAGCCATGACTGCGGTATGCTCCGTAGGTCTGGATATGATCGCAATTCCCGGCGACACACCCGCGGACACCATTTCCGCTATCATCGCTGACGAAGCTGCCATCGGTATGGTCAACAGCAAGACCACAGCCGTGCGCGTAATTCCTGCCATCGGCAAGAAGGAGGGCGAGATGGTCGAGTTTGGCGGCCTGTTCGGAAGCGCCCCCGTTATGCCGGTAAGCAAGTATTCCGCAAGCAAGTTCATCAGCCGCGGCGGCCGTATCCCCGCTCCGCTCCAGAGCCTTAAGAATTAATTCGGAATTAGGAATTAAGAATTCGGAATTTCGGTGTCCGGCTTTGCCGGACGGATTTTAATATTACTGCCGAGAAATCGTCAGATGCTTGGAACTCATGCAACTGCACAATCGTCTTGTTTGTGCTTACCGCAGTGCAAGTTACAACGCAGATGTCGGTTTATCGGCAGTTTTTTGTTCATTATATTACATTTTCTTAAATTACGCACTACATTAGTTGTGCACAAGTACCATTTTGTTCCGGAGATATTTGGTTACTCTCCCTATTGAAATAAACGGGCAGTCTGGTATACAATAAGAGTGTATATTTTTTCAAAAGCGAGGTGTGATCTGTGGAGATACTCAAAGAGATAATCGCTGCCGACAAGGCTGCGGCTGCCCGGGTGGAAGCGCTCCGCGCACAGCAGGAGAATTCCCTTGCGGAAAGCGGCAGGGCGGCTGACATCGCGAATGAAAAGCAGACCGCAGCAGCCCGCAGCGAACTGGATAAGTTCATAGCGGAACAGACAAGGGCGCTCACGGAAAAACAGCAGAATTCCACCGGAGAGGCCGAAGCGGCTTCGCAGCGCGTGAAAGACATATTCGACGCGCACCGCGGGGAATGGATATCCGAAATAATGCAGAATATCACGGGGGTGTGAAATGTCATTATCCCAGAATTCGGTGATAGCGCGCTCCAGAGCGGTCTACGGCAGGTCGCTGACGGCTGATGAAATTTCACGCCTGTGCGCGATGACCAGCGTTTCCCAGGCTGCGGCGTTCCTGAAGAACACCGACAGGTACGGAGACGCGCTGGCAGACATCGAGCCTGCGACTATCCACCGCGGTCAGCTGGAAGCCCTGCTGGACAAAGCGGTTTTCGGCATCTTCGACAGCTTCCGCAGGTTCGACCTGACGGAGAGCCGGTGGTTCTTCCGCTCGATAGTTTCCCGGCTGGAAACGGAACAGGTGCTGCTCGCGGTGCAGGGCGTCGCGGACGGCTCCACGGACAACTACATCACGGCGCTGCCGGCGTTCCTGATAGAGAAATCCGGCATTCAGCTGCTGGAACTCGGCAGGTCGCAGAGCTTCGAGGATATCGGCAGGATTCTCGCGGGGACGCGCTGCGGCAGGATACTTGAGCCGCTGCTCACCGAAGCGCAGGCTACCGGCAAAGTCAATATAAGAGAATGCGAACGCAGGCTGTACACCGACTACTACCTCGCCTGCATGAAGTCGCTTGAAAAGAACTGCCGCGGCTCCGCAAAAACGGAACTCAAACGCGCGTTCCTGAAAAGCATAGACATGAAGAACGTAGTCACCTGCTGCCGCATGAAAGCGTTCGGTTTTACGCCGGAAGCCGCGGCAGCCCAGATGATACCGTTCAGATACCGGCTCAGCCGCGAGGCTGTCGAGGACCTGATGAAGCAGCCGGACACCGACAGTATCCGCAGGAGCCTGGAGCAGATAGGCTTCCGCACAGACGCTTCCGCGCAATTCGCGGCAGTGGAACAACTGACGGAGCGCATAAGCCTGGAATACTTCCGCAGGACCATGCGCCTTTCAAGGAACTCATCGACGGTATATTTCTGCCTGATAGAATGCCTTGAAACCGAACTGCGCAATATAAAGACCATTATCGAGGGCATACGCTACGGCGTACCTGCCGACGGAATAATGGAAATGCTTGTAATATAGAAAGGCGGTGGATAAATGGGTATAGAAAAAATGTCGCTGATATCCGTCGAGGGCGACAGCAGCCGCATAGACAAGGCGCTGCTGACGTGCTGTGAAAGCAGAAGCTTCCAGATGACGGAAGCCCCCGACAGAAACGGCAGCGCCGAACAGAACCCATGGTCTGCTATTTATGAGAAGCTGCACGGCACCGCGTCGGCTCTCGGCATGAAACCGGAACTGCGCAGCTGCAGCGGGCTGACCGACGCCCCACCCGAGGAACTCTCACAGCGCGTCGAGGCGCTCAGCAGCGGCGTGCGGGCTATCCAGAAAGAGCACGAGGAAATGGCGGCTTCCATACGGGAGCTGCGGCAGACGGAAGCCTGCGTGCAGCATCTTCTCGGGCTTGACGTAAGCTTCCACGACCTGTTCAGCCTGAAATACGTCAAGGCGCGCGTGGGCAGGCTGCCCGCAGACAATCTGCAGAAGCTGGATTACTACGCGGACAGGTGCATCCAATTCATACAGTTCGACAAAAGCCCCGAGTGGGTGTGGGGAATTTACCTCACCCCCGCGGACTCCGCTGAATTCGCGGACGCGCTGATGAAATCGCTTTTCTTTGAGCGCATCCGGCTGCCGGATTATCTCGACGCGGACGCAAGGACATCCGACGAAATGCTCAAACACGCCATCGACGATGAGGAAAAGCTGGACGAACAGCTTGAGAGCCAGCTTGCGGATTACCGCAATTCCCACCAGGAAGAGATAATGACGCTGCTGAGCGCCCTGAAAACCCTTTCAGACTGCTTCGAGCTGCGGAAAATGGCGCTTATTTCCGGCGGCAGGTTCTCATTCTCGGGGTACTGCCCCGCGCGCCTCACGAAGCAGCTTGCGGACTCCCTCGGCAGCATTGGCGGCGTGCAGGTGGTGATAGTCCCGGTGAACCCGAAGAAGCCCCCGGCAGACGTCCCCGTAAAGCTGCGCAACAACGCGGTATTCCGGCCGTTCGAGATGTTCGTGAAGATGTACGGGCTGCCCGCTTACGGCAGCTTCGACCCCACCCCTTACGTCGCGGTGACCTACTGCCTGATGTTCGGAATAATGTTCGGAGATGTGGGACAGGGTCTGGTGGTCTCCCTGCTGGGACTTATCCTCAGCAAATTCACAAAGAACGGGCTTGCACCGATAATGACCCGCATCGGGCTTTTCTCAGCGGCATTCGGCGTGCTTTACGGCTCGGTCTTCGGCATAGAAACGCTGATAACGCCGTTCTTCCACCGCGAGAACGTATGGCGCTTCCTGGGCTACACAAAGCAGCCTGAGAACATATTCCAGGCGGCAACGTCGCTGCTTATCGCGGCGCTGATGATAGGCATAGTGCTCATCGTGCTGTCAATGCTGTTCAACACTATCCTCAACTTCCGCCGGCGCAGATTCGGCGAGGCGCTGTTCTCGGTCAACGGCGTCGCGGGACTGGTGTTCTATATTTCGCTTGTGGCTGCCGCTGCGGGGACTTTCATGTTCGGCGCGGATATGTTCAGCCCTGCCTACGTCGTCTGCCTGCTGGTATTGCCGCTGGCGGTGATATTCTTCAAGCACCCGCTGTCCGGTCTGATCTCCGGCACGAAGCCCACGGAAAAGGTATCCGTCGGCAATTTCATCATCGAAAACTTCATCGAGCTGTTCGAAGCGGCTCTGAGCTTCCTGTCGAACACCATGTCCTACCTCAGGATAGGCGGCTTTGTGCTCAGCCATGCGGGCATGATGCTGGTAGTCGCTCAGCTTGCGGGCACCAACGCCCCCGGCGCTGAGATAACCGCAGGCACGGTGATAGTCTACATCATCGGCAACCTCGTCGTAATGGGCATCGAGGGACTGCTGGTAGGTATCCAGGTGCTCCGTCTTGAGTTCTACGAGATATTCAACCGCTTCTACGACGGCTCTGGCAAGGCGTTCCAGCCAGTAGAGATAAGCTTCGGCGCTGACAAATAATTTTGGAGGATAATTCAATGGAATACATCATGCTTTTCGCACTGCCCCTTATCATCGTCGGAGCGATAATGCTCCCGCTTTTCATCAACCTCAGGAGGACAAAGAACCACAAGCCCACCAACCGCAGGCGCGCTATAATCACGAATGCCGCTTCGTTCATCGGCGTGATGGCGCTCATGACAGTGCTCCCGCTCACGGGTG
>HF989519.1:27602-28377 GCA_000432175.1 Eubacterium sp. CAG:786 | reverse complement strand
GCTATCGGCGCAGTCAGCGAGAACGACAAGGCGTTCACCAAGGCGCTCATCTTCGTTGCGCTGGGCGAAGGCGTTGCAATTTACGGTCTGCTGATATCCATACTGATACTGTTCGGCTGATATGAAATTCTACCTGATAAGCGACAACATCGACACCCAGATGGGCATGCGGCTTGCCGGTATCGAGGGCACGGTCGCCCATACCGAGCAGGAAGTGAATTCCGCACTGGAAAGCGCTTTCGCGGACGAGAGCATAGCCGCCGTGCTCATGACTGAAAAGCTGATAAAGCTGTGCAGCGACCTGGTGTACGAGCTTAAACTCACCCGCAGCCGCCCCCTTATCGTCGAGATACCCGACCGCCACGGGAATTCCAGCGTGGCAGAGGCGATAAGCCGCTACGTCGGCGACGCAGTGGGCATAAAACTATAAAGGAGAGCCGCATGGACAACATCAACGCCAGGCTGGATAAATTCCGGCAGGCAATAAACAAACAAGCGGACGCCGACGCCGCAGAACTCACGCGGCAGTATGAGAAAAAGCGCTCCGCTGCCGAAAGCGAACGCTCGCGCCGCAGCGCCGATGAAGCCCTCGCGCAGATAAACTCTGAAAAGGAGCGCGCAGCCGCGCAGTTCCGCAAGGAATTCTCGCGCTGCGAAACTGAACAGCGCACCGCAGTGCTGGCGTGCCGCAATCAGCTCATGGAGCAGCTTTTCAGCGAGGTGCGCCAGCGCCTCATCGAATGGACCGACACCCCCGCCTAGACGGCATACCTGA
>HF989519.1:9259-27438 GCA_000432175.1 Eubacterium sp. CAG:786 | reverse complement strand
TAAGCGCGCGCTGCGAAAACCTGTTCGCGGACTACACCCTCGACAGCAGGCTCGCAGAGCAGAAAGCGGCATTCCCGCAGCGCAGTGAACTGCGCCTATGAACTCTGAAAGGACTGAACCCGCTTGAACGTTATCAACTCAATAAACGGACCCGTAGTCAAAGTCGCCGCGACAAGGGACCTTTCCATGCTGGAAATGGTGTACGTCGGCAACAGGCGCCTTATCGGCGAGGTCATAGGCATAAGCGATGAATCCACCACCATACAGGTGTACGAGAATACCGCGGGGCTGAAAATAGGCGAGCCTGTGGAGCCTTCCGGCGCGCCGGTGTGCGCTGCGCTGGGTCCGGGCATAATCTCGAATATATTCGACGGCATAGAGCGCCCCCTGAGGGACATGCCGGGTATTTCCGGCGCATTCGTCGCAGAGGGCAGCGCGCTGCCTTCCCTCGATGAAAAGCGGGAATTCGACGTGACAGTCACCGCAGGACCCGGCGACAGGCTCAGCGGCGGCGACGTCTACTGCACCACCCCCGAAACTCCCATGATAACCCACAGGTGCATGGTGCCGCCTGATGTTTCAGGCGAAGTCACATGGGCTGCCGAAAACGGAAAGCACCGCGTTAACGACGTCATCATAAAGCTGCGCCTTGAAAACGGCGCGGAGATGCCGCTCACCATGGTCCAGCGCTGGCCGATAAAGACCCCGCGCCCCGTGAAAAAGCGCCTGCCGATAACGCGCCCGCTGATAACCGGGCAGCGCATAATAGACACCATGATACCCATCGGCAAGGGCGGCACGGCAGCTATCCCCGGGGGCTTCGGCACGGGAAAGACCATGACCCAGCACCAGCTTGCAAAGTGGTGCGACGCTGATATAATCGTGTACATCGGCTGCGGAGAGCGCGGCAACGAAATGACACAGGTGCTTGAGGAATTCTCGGCGCTTATCGACCCGAGGTCCGGCAGGCCGCTCACCGACCGCACCGTGCTCATCGCAAACACGTCGAACATGCCGGTGGCGGCGCGCGAGGCTTCCGTCTACACGGGCATAACCCTTGCGGAATACTACCGCGACATGGGCTACGACATCGCGATAATGGCAGATTCCACCTCCCGCTGGGCAGAGGCGCTCCGCGAAATTTCCGGCAGACTTGAGGAAATGCCCGCGGAAGAGGGCTTCCCCGCTTATCTGCCGTCCAGGCTGTCGGAATTCTACGAGCGCGCAGGCAGCGTTGAGACCCTCAACGGCAAAACCGGAAGCGTGACCGTTATCGGCGCTGTTTCCCCGCAGGGCTCTGACTTCTCGGAGCCCGTGACCCAGAACACAAAGCGCTTCGTGCGGTGCTTCTGGGCGCTGGATAAGTCCCTGGCGTACGCGCGGCATTACCCTGCCATCGACTGGAACAGCAGCTACAGCGAATATGTCGGCGACCTCGCGGACTACTACGACCAGAACTGCGGGGCTGACTTCCTGCGGCTGAGGCAGGAAATTTCCGGGCTTCTCGCCGAGGAAAACAAGCTGATGGAGATAGTAAAGCTCATCGGCGCCGACGTCCTCCCTGACGACCAGAAGCTTGTCATGGAAACGGCGCGGGCTATCCGCGTGGGCTTCCTGCAGCAGAATGCCTACCACAAGGACGACACCTACGTCCCGCTGGAAAAGCAGAAGCTGATGATGCGCGCCATCGTCGAGCTTTATCGCCATTCCCTCAGCGCCATAAGGAAAGGCGCAGCATTCTCGGCGGTGATGAAGTTGGGGTTCTTTGAGCGCGTTTCAAAGCTGAAATTTGAGATACCGAACGACAGGCTTTCGATGTTCGACGATTATTTCAGGGAACTCGACGAGGCATTTGCCGCACTTTAACTTCGAAAGGAGCAGTCCGCATGAGTATACAATATCAAGGGCTGAACGAGATAAACGGCCCGCTGATAGCCCTGGAGGGCGTCAGGGGCGTGGCTTTCGACGAGATAGCCACGATAAGGCTCGACGACGGCACAGAGCGCACCGGGCGCGTTGTCCAGATGGACGGCGACCGCGTTATGCTACAGGTTTTCGAGGGCACAAAGGGGATATCGCTGAAAAACACACGCACCGTTTTCTCCGGCAGACCGCTGGAGATACCCCTTGCCGAAGAAATGCTCGGCCGCGTTTTCAGCGGCGCCGGAAAGCCCGTAGACGGGCTGGGTCCGGTGTTCCCCGAGAAATACGCCGACGTGAGCGGGCAGGCGCTCAACCCCGTTGCGCGTGAATATCCCCGCAACTATATCCACACGGGCATTTCCTCGATAGACGCGCTCATGACCCTTATCCGCGGGCAGAAGCTGCCGATATTCTCCGGCTCTGGACTTTCGCACAACAAGCTGGCTGTGCAGATAGTCCGTCAGGCAAGGATAGCCGACGAAAGCGGCGCAGGCTTCGCGGTGGTATTCGCTGCAATGGGCGTGCAGAACGACGTTGCGGGCTACTTCCGCAGGAGCTTTGAGGAAAGCGGCGCTTCCGGGCGCGTGGTGATGTTCCTTAACCTCTCCGGCGACCCGATAATCGAGCGAATGCTGACCCCGCTGTGCGCGCTCACCACCGCGGAATACCTCGCGTATGAAAAGAACATGCACGTCCTCGTTATCATGACCGACATGACCGCATATGCAGAGGCGCTGCGCGAATTCTCCTCCTCAAAGGGAGAGATCCCCGGCAGAAAGGGCTACCCGGGGTACCTGTATTCCAACCTGGCTTCGCTGTACGAGCGCGCCGGCGTTATAAAGGGCAGCAGCGGTTCCGTCACGCAGATACCGATACTCACCATGCCCAACGACGACATCACCCACCCGGTGCCCGACCTCACGGCATACATCACCGAGGGGCAGATAGTCTTTGACCGCGAACTGGAGCAGAAGGGCGTATATCCTGCGCTTTCCGTGCTGCTGTCGCTCTCGCGCCTGATGAAGGACGGCATTGGAGAGGGCTGCACCCGCGCCGACCATTCCGCGGTGGCGAACCAGCTTTTCGCGGCTTATGCAAAGGTGCAGGACGCGCGCTCGCTGGCTTCCGTCATAGGCGAGGACGAACTCTCCGACGCCGACCGCAGCTACATGCGCTTCGGACGGCTGTTTGAGCAGCACTTCTTAAATCAGGGCTTCGACGAGAACCGCACCATGGACCAGACCCTCGACCTCGGCTGGGACCTCCTGTGCACCCTGCCGCGCACGGAACTCGACAGAATGGACGACAAGCTGCTGGACGAGAACTACGATCCCGCGCGGGCAGAGAAATTCAGCGGTGAAGCCTGATATTCCCACGGCAGAAAGGACGGTGGCAGCATGGAGCAGATATTCCCCACAAAAGGAAACCTCATCAGGGTACGGCGCTCGCTCCGGCAGGCGCAGCTGGGCTATGAGCTTATGGACAGAAAGCGCAGCATACTGATACGCGAGATGGTGAGCCTCACCGACAAGGCGCGGGAACTCCGCAGCAGCATCGACGACACCTACACAGCCGCCTATCAGGCGCTGCAGCGCGCGAACATCTCCATGGGCGTGGTGAGCGACATCGCGAAAACTATCCCGGTGGATAACTCGCTGGAACTCAGCACCCGCAGCGTCATGGGCGTGGAACTGCCGGAACTTTCCGCAGGCGGCACCGACCTCGGGGAGATACCCTACAGCATGCTGCAGACGAATTCCAGCTTCGACCAGGCGTACATCTGCTTCAACCGCGCGAAGGAGATCACCGTGCTCCTTGCCGAAACCGAGAACAGCATCTACCGCCTTGCGGTTTCGATAAAGCGAACCCAGAAGCGCGCCAACGCCCTGCATAACATCATCATTCCGAAGTACCGCGGGCTGGTGCGCACCATCTCCAATTCCCTCGAGGAAAAGGAGCGCGAGGAATTCTCACGGCAGAAAGTCATAAAGCGCGCGAAACTCAAAAAGAGCCTATAAACGCATGAGCCCCGTCAGTATTTAACTGACGGGGCAGCTTATACATTCAGACCGTCGGAAAATCGGTTTTGCCCGCGAAGCGGGCTTTTGAAATCCGTTTTTTGCCACGGGTCTCCCGGGGCAAAAAACACTTCTATCCCAGCAAGTGTCTAAGCGACGACCTGCGGTCTTACGCAAAGCAACGGCTACGCCTTATGCCTTATGCGCGCAGGGTGTCTTTTGCCGTATGGCAAAAGACGTAAGGCTTGGCTTCGCCAAGCCAGGGGATAGTTTCGGCGGAAAAGTCACTTTAGTGACTTTTTCGACGGGTTCATTTTATACTGCAGTTTCAGTCATCTTCTCGATGAATTCCTTATCGCGCAGCGGGCGCCCGTTGAATATTCCCTCGATGAGGTCAACATCGAAGCCTCCGAGGGCGGTCAGGTCGCGGGGATTGTCGATATCCCGCGCGCAGACTGCTATGTTACGTTCCTTTGCCATCTTTATCAGCGACTTCACGAACGCGGCGGAAACACCGTCCCCGGAAAGCCGCGACGCCTTTATCTTCACCGTCTTTACTGCGGGGATATCCAGCGGCGCTGCGGTGAAATACCCGGTGCCCGTGTCGTCCGCGATGACGTTCACGCCCATGTCGGAAAGCTGCTGCAGATATACGCCGCCCTCAGTCAGCGTGCCCTCGCTCTCGGAAACCGCAACGCTCACCGCTCCCGGCGGCAGGGAGTATTTCTGCAAGGCGTTCTGCAGCACCTCTACCGAAACCTCGGTGTTAAGGATATTCTCTGGTATGTTGAAGCTTACCCGGAACTCCGGAAATCCCTTTGCCCTCACTGAAGCGCAGAAGCTGCATATCAGGTCGCACGCGAACCCGTAAAACTGCTTCGAAAGCCCCAGCTGGTCGATTATCGGCATGAAACGCTCCCTGGGGACTGTCATGTCGTTGTTCCCCCAGAACAGCGTTGCCTCGCAGCAGTGCAGCGCCCCGGTGTTCATCTCAAGCACCGGCTGGTACAGGTAATAGAACCCCTTGAAGCCGTTCTCCGCTGCGTCGGTGATGAGTTTCTTCACTATGCGGTTGTCGGTGAGGTTCTCCTCCAGCCCCTCGGAATAGCACACGGCGTCCTCCATGCGGCGCTCCTTGGCAAGGCGCAGGGTGTGGGTAGCGGCGCTCACGCAGCTCTGGACCGTTTCGGCGTCCGTCGGGCACATCGTGAAGCCCGCGTAAACCCGCATGTGGTGCTCGTTATCATGCAGGTACCACGGCGAACGGAACTTCGTCAGTATCGCCTGCGCGAACTGCCGCGCCTCCTCGCGCTCTATTCCGCGCAGGACGACGAACAGAATGTCGCTTGAAAAGCGGTACGTCTTTTTCGGCGAGCTGCAGGGCAGAGCCATTATGTACTCCGCGCAGCTGCGCAGTATATCGTCCGCATATTCAAAGCCGTATATCTCGGAGATGTTCTTCAGGTTTGAGAATTCCACCGCGATGACCGCGCCGGAATAACCCTGGGTGATGCCCTCGGTGTATTCCTTTTCGAACAGGCTGCGGTTGGGGATATTCGTCGGGATATCGTAGTAAGCAAGGCGCTCCAGCCTTGTTCTGGAACTCCTGAGCTCTTCCTCCAGGAACAGCTTGTATATCACGGTGGAAAGCAGCTGCGTCAGGCTTTTCAGCAGGCTGCGCTCCCGTGCCGTCCATTCCCTGCCGGAAGTCTTTGCGGTATAGAGAAGCACACCGCGGTTGCTGCCCTGGTCGTAGGTCCGGGCAAGCACGCAGCTGCAATTTTTCTTGTCATAATCAATGTTGACCGTGCGCCGGTCGGTGCACACGATACCGCTGTAATCCAATTCCTCGCGTATCTCCGGCTTGCAGACGAAGCTGCCCATGATCGGCACCACCATGCCGGAACGATCCAGCTTGTAGGTGCGCACAGGGTTGTTCTCGTCCCCGCAGAACTCTATCTCAGACAGCCCGAAATGCTCGCTGACAAGCAGCGTGATGTTCTTTATCGCGGTCTTGGTGTCCGGGCTCTGCAGGAATATCGAATAAACGCCGTTCACAAGTATCTGGTCCTCGAAATTCTGACCCAGCAGCTTGTTGGCGTTTTGGGAAGTTTCCATCTCGTCCACCAGCGCAACGTAGGAATTCGCCACCCCCGAAACGGTATGAGCCATTGTTTCAAGCAGGGTCGCGCTGCCGTCCACGACCTCCTGGCTTTCACCGGTGATGAGCCATGTGCCTATGGTCTGGTGGCGCACGCGGATACTCTTCTTGCGCTGGAAATCCATTTTATTGAGATTCAGCCGCTTATCCTGCCCCTTGGGGACTATCACCGCGCCGTCGCTGTCGGTTATCGCGGAATACAGCCCCCCCGTCTGGGAAAACGGCTGCTGAATGCGCACCAGATAATCCTCGCCGAGAATGTCGCGCAGGGTATACGAAGTCTGCTCCAGCTTGACTGTATGCTTGCTGCGGTATCTGCGCATGACGGTGTCCTCGCCCTCGCAGTCGAGGTAATCGGTGACGTTGAACATCATGCCGTCTATGAAATCAAGGTGGTCGGGGCTGCGGCGCACTTTTCCCGTGATGTAGAACCACTGGTACTCACCGCCGTTGTTGAGCCGCGCGTGCAGCTTTATCTCGTCAGCCGTGCCCGCGATGACGTTGCTGATGACCTCGCAGAAAGGCTGGTAGTCGTCCGGGTGGACTGTTTCACCCATGACAACGACGTCGCCTGCCGTGCCGAAAGCGCAGCTGCCCGCGAGTATCCTCACCGGAAAGCCCTGACGGAAGTTCATTGTATATGCGATGTTGCCGCTGTTGTGAACCGCGTTGAACAGCTGTACGGCGTCGCGCTTTATATCAGGTATATCGGGTACATTATTCTGATCATGTGAGTTACTCAAGAATGATCACCTCAGAGATGTTAATTTTGATGTTAATTTTGATGTTAATTTTTTATCCAGCAAAGGGTGTTGTGTAACGCACGTTTCCCTTTATAATCATTTTACCATAAAATTTTCAACTTTTCAAGGGCTTTTTGTGGATATTTTGATATTTCACACAAATTTCACGCTTTAATACACAGAAAAAAGGGTCGGGGTATTCACATATCCCAACCCGGAATACTGACGCTGCAGATATTATACTGCCGCAGCCGCTGAAATATTACGGGAACATCTAAAAACCGGTTTGAAAAGGGAAAATGGGTAGAGTGCGCCGAATGCGATGAAAGCCGACGAAGTAAGGCTGTATGCCTTACGAGGAGGTTTGAAGAAGCAGTCGGTGTGCTATACACATTTTCACTCAAACAAGGTTTTTAGAGGTGACCTTATGATTTTCTGTACGCACCCACGTAGCTTCCACCCTGGTAGACGTAGATTACGCTGAGTTTTTTCACCACGGTGTAATGCTTCCCGGAAGCCGGGTCGTATGCCTGCAGCCGCTCGCCTGCACCGGCAGCCATGTTTATCTTCTGGTAGCGCTCCCCCTGGAACGTTATCCAGCCCCTGCCGGTGAAAATGATGGTTTCCCCCCTGACTTCGGGCACCTCCTCGGTGTCTAACTCTTCTTCAGTTTCTTCAGCGCAGTCTGCCGTTTCGTCAAAGTCAAAGGAGTTGTCGCCGGTCATGAAGTCCTCCATGGTGCATTCACCTGTAATTCCGGGGTCGCCCTGATCGGTGTCAGGTTTATCGATGATATCTGCGGTGTCGAAGCCGGATTCGGGGTTCCTGCCGTCGTCGGTATAGCTCGGCTCCAGAGTGTTTTCACCGAAATCATGCCAGCCTTTGTTGTCGTCCAACTTGCCGGGTGATGTGTCATTGTCTTTGTCTGGTTCGTCAGACGGTATCGCATCAGGCGTTACCGCGTCGTCAGGAACGCTGTCTGTAATGCTGTCGATAACGCCGCCACTGTCAGGGCTGTCGTCCCAGAATCTGTCGTCTGTCGCGGTATCGCTTGCCGCTTCCGCGGTGCCATCTGTGGTTTCCTCCACGGCAACGTCGTCCTCGGTTCTGAACGTATCCGCATTTGCGGCGCTGCCCGTTTCATGGCTGCCTGCGGTATCTGCGGCGCCTCCGCCGGATATTTCATTCGCCCCTGCTGCGGTCGCAGAGATTTCAGCCTCGCTTATCATGCCGTTGTTCTTGTTCACGCTGGGGAGTATCGTTGCAGCTGAGACCGCGATCACCGCGCACGCTGCCACAGCGCCGCCGATATACGCGATCTTCCTCAGCGGAAGCGGCTTCTTCTTTTCCCCGGGAATCCCCGCTTCGCCCTCGCCGGCTGCTATTTTAGCCATAACAGCGGCTTTCATTCTGTCAATCGCTTCTCTGTCCGGGGATACGCTCTCCATCTCGTTCTTGTATTCCTCTCTGAGATCCATCAGAAAACCACCTCCCCCGGCTCGTTGTCAAAATCGCTCAGCAATGGTTTAAGCAGCTTTCGGGCGCGGCTGAGCTGGGATTTCACTGTGGATTCCCCCGCGCCGACAGCGGCGCTTATCTGCGCCACCGACATATCCTCGAAATAGAACAGGTGTATCACCGTGCGGTACTTCTCGGGCAGCTGCTTTACTGCGCTCAGCACCGTCATGCGGCGCTCCGTGCGCTCGTACTGCTCGTCGCACCCGGAAGCCGTGAGGTCGTCCTCGTCGGTGGTGTTCTCCAGCATTTCGCCGGAAGCCCTGTGCCTGTTCCACGCGGAAGCCGCGGTGTTTTTGGCGCAGTTCACGGCGCACCGGATAAGCCACGCCTTCCGGTGTTCCTCGTTATTATAAGTCATGCCGGTCCGGAAGTACCGCAGGAACACGTCCTGGGTGACGTCCTCGGCGTCGCTGCGCTCTCCGAGCCGCGAGTAGGCTATCCTGTACACCATGGGCATGTACAGCTCCATGACCTCCTCGAAGCTTTCCGCAGCATTAAGCGATAATGTCTGCATATCTTATCTTCTCCGTACGGTGGGAACTCTGAGGTCCCCTGAATTCACTTATAAAACCGCGCACGCCCCCCAAAGGTTGCATCTTTCCGGAATTTTTTGCGGCAGATATCTCCGTCCGTCTGTAATTTTGTGTATCTGCAGGGAATATTCATATATTACAGCGCCAATATATGTGTGCAATTTCTACAAATATAGGGAAGAAATTCAAGATAAAATGCACAATAGTAACAAACTTTGCAAAAAAATTGCTCTCACCCCTTGATTTATTCTGAAAAATGGTTAAAATATAATTAGCACTCCAAGAAACAGAGTGCTAAACTGAACATAGTAAATCTATTTTAGGAGGAAATATATATGACAATCAAGCCTTTAGCAGACCGCGTAGTAATAAAGATGGTCGAAGCTGAGGAGACCACCAAGAGCGGTATCATCCTGACAGCTTCCGCACAGGAGAAGCCCTCCGTTGCAGAGGTAGTTGCAGTAGGCCCCGGCGGAAACGTTGACGGCAAGGAGATCACAATGAACGTCAAGGTCGGCGACAAGGTGCTCATCAGCAAGTACGCAGGCACCGAGGTCAAGGTTGACGGCGTTGAGTACTCCATTCTCAGACAGTCCGACATTCTGGCAATAGTAGAATAATCGTATAGGAGGAATTAATCATGGCAAAGGACATCATTTACGGCGAAGAAGCCCGCAAGGCTCTCCAGGCAGGTATCGACACCCTGGCTGATACAGTTAAGATCACACTCGGCCCGAAGGGCAGAAACGTAGTTCTCTCCAAGAAGTACGGCAGCCCGCTGATCACCAACGACGGCGTTACCATCGCAAAGGAAATCGAGCTTGAGGACGCATTCCAGAACATGGGCGCGGCTCTCGTGAAGGAAGTTGCCACCAAGACAAACGACGCGGCAGGCGACGGTACCACCACCGCTACACTGCTGGCACAGGCTCTGGTACGCGAGGGCATGAAGAACATCGCAGCCGGCGCTAACCCCATGGTAGTCAAGAAGGGCATGCAGAAGGCAGTTGACGCTGCAGTTGAGCAGATCAAGAAGAACTCCCAGGCAGTAAACGGCAGCAAGGACATCGAGAGAGTCGCTACAGTTTCCGCTGGCGACGAGAGCGTCGGCAAGCTGATCGCAGAGGCTATGGAAAAGGTAACTGCAGACGGCGTTATCACCCTTGAAGAGGGCAAGACCGCTGAGACTTACTCCGAGGTAGTAGAGGGCATGCAGTTCGACCGCGGCTACATTTCCCCGTACATGGTAACAGACACCGACAAGATGGAAGCTGTTATCGACGACCCGTATATACTCATCACCGATAAGAAGATCTCCTCCATTCAGGACGTTCTCCCGCTGCTGGAGCAGATAGTGCAGGCAGGCAAGAAGCTCGTCATCATCGCTGAGGACGTTGAGGGCGACGCCCTGACAAACATCATCCTGAACAAGCTGAGAGGCGTGTTCGTATGCGTTGCCGTCAAGGCTCCCGGCTTCGGCGACAGACGTAAGGAGATGCTCAAGGATATCGCTATCCTGACAGGCGGCGAGGTCATCACCGAGGAACTCGGTCTTGACATCAAGGAGACCCAGATCAACCAGCTCGGCCGCGCTAAGCAGGTAAAGGTCAACAAGGAGAACACCATCATCGTTGACGGCTGCGGCGACAAGGAAGCTATCAGGGACAGAGTTCACGAGATAAAGAACGCTATCGAGAACACCACCTCTGAGTTCGACAAGGAGAAGCTGCAGGAAAGACTTGCAAAGCTGTCCGGCGGCGTAGGCGTCATCAAGGTCGGCGCTGCTACCGAGGTAGAGATGAAGGAGAAGAAGCTCCGCATCGAGGACGCTCTCGCAGCTACCAAGGCAGCCGTTGAGGAAGGCATCGTAGCCGGCGGCGGTACTGCGCTCATCAACGCAATGCCTGCTGTAAAGGCTCTGGTCGACACCCTCGAGGGCGACGAAAAGACAGGCGCAAAGATCGTTCTCCGCGCTCTTGAGGAGCCGGTTCGTCAGATTGCTCTGAACGCAGGTCTTGAAGGCTCCGTCATCATCGACACCATCAACCGCGAGGGCAAGGTAGGCTACGGCTTCGACGCCTACACCGAGACCTACGGCGACATGATCTCCGCTGGTATCGTTGACCCTGCAAAGGTAACACGTTCCGCACTGCAGAACGCTGCTTCCGTTGCTGCAATGGTACTCACCACAGAGTCCCTCGTAGCTGACAAGCCCGAGGAGACCCCCGCTGCTCCCGCAATGCCCGCAGGCGGCATGGGAGGAATGTATTGATAAATCCGGGATTATGAATTCGTGATCCGGAATTTATGTGTCCGCTGCGCGGACGTTATCCCAAAAACTTTGATATGAACTGCACAGGACGGAAGCTGCTCTTTCGTCCTGCGCTTTTTTATTTGCCTTAAAATTTTTTCAAATTTCATAATTAATCTTAGATTTACTATTGACAACGCCGCTCACATATGTTATACTATTATCGACAAAAAACCTTATCAAGAGCGGCTTCTGGCGTAATGCGGGGGACTGGTCCCTATGAAGCCCGGCAACCTCTCCGTTTTCCGGCTCACGGCAAATGGAAAAGGTGCTACTTCCTGCGGCAGCATAACTGCCGAAAGATGAGGAGTGATACGAATTTCGGCTCACTCCTGAGGAGTGAGTTTTTTGTTTGTCCAAAAAGAACCGGCATGTTAAAGTTCACCTCTAAAAAGAAAGGAAAACCAATGAGCAAGTATCTGTTTACTTCTGAAAGCGTTACCGAGGGTCACCCCGACAAGATCTGCGACAACATCTCCGACGCTATCCTCGACGCAATTCTCGCGCAGGACCCCATGGGCAGAGTTGCCTGCGAAACTCTCACCACCACCGGTATGGTAACGGTAATGGGCGAGATAACCACCACCGCACAGATAGACATTCCAACCATCGTGCGCAAGACTGTACGCGATATAGGCTACACAAGCTCTGAATACGGCTTCGACGCAGACAGCTGCGCGGTATTCACCACCATCGACAAGCAGTCCCCCGATATCGCGATGGGCGTAAACAACGCCCTTGAGGGACGCGACCAGAACGCCCACGACACCGGCGCCGGCGACCAGGGAATGATGTTCGGCTACGCATGCACCGAAACCCCCGAACTCATGCCCATGCCGATAAGCCTCGCGCACAAGCTCGCAAAGAAGCTCACCGCAGTGCGCAAGGACGGCACTATCCCCTACCTCCTCCCCGACGGTAAGACCCAGGTCACTGTTGAATACGTGGACGGCAAGCCCTCCCGCGTGGACACCGTTGTTGTATCCTCGCAGCACAAGGCTTCCGCAACGCTGGAGCAGATACGCGCCGACATCATTGAAAAGGTGATCAGGCCCACCGTTCCCGCAGAACTCCTGGACGCTGACACAAAGTACTATATCAACCCGACAGGGCGTTTCGTCGTAGGCGGCCCTATGGGCGACAGCGGTCTCACCGGCAGAAAGATAATCGTTGATACTTACGGCGGTTATTCCCGTCACGGCGGCGGCGCGTTCTCCGGCAAGGACCCGACAAAGGTGGACCGTTCCGCTGCGTACATGGCGCGCTATGCTGCCAAGAACGTAGTCGCAGCAGGCCTTGCAGACAAGGCTGAGATCCAGGTCGCTTACGCTATCGGCGTTGCAAGACCCGTTTCCATCTTCGTTGACACATTCGGCACCGGCAAGGCAGACGACGATGTTATCTCAAAGGCTGTGGCTGAGGTATTCGACTTCCGTCCGGCTGCCATCATCGACACGCTTGACCTCCGCAAGCCGCAGTACAAGGCGCTTGCCGCTTACGGTCACATGGGCCGCGATGATCTTGACGTCGCATGGGAAAAGACCGACAGGGTCGAGGCTCTCAAGGCTGCTGTAAAGGCTCTCTGAAACTGAATGAACGCTTCCCCGGGTGGATTATCCCGGGGAATTTTGTCTGTATTCCCACCGACAAATTATTTTGCAGGATTTCAAAAAAACGCTTGCAAAAAACGACATACTATGCTATAATGGTTATAAATGAGTTGTGCTGGAGCAACAGCACGCCTTTATAATTGCATAAAGAGAGGTCACAATATGCTTTATTCACAGATGAGCAAGGAACAGCTCCAGGCTGAAAAGAACGCGCTGGAGAAACAGTACGCAGACTATAAGGCAAAGGGATTGAAGCTGGATATGTCCAGAGGCAAGCCCGCGCCCGAGCAGCTCAACCTTTCACTGGATATGCTGCTGCACTGCCTGGACGGCGACTACAAATCCAGCAACGGTATCGACTGCCGCAACTACGGCGTGCTTGACGGTATCCCCGAGGCTAAGGCTCTTTTCCAGGAAATGCTCGGCGTTTCCGCTGACGAAGTTATCGTGGGCGGCAACTCCAGCCTGCAGATGATGTACGACACCATTATCCGCGCTATGCAGCTCGGCGTACTCGGCAGCGAGAAGCCCTGGTGCAAATACGACCACGTGAAGTTCCTGTGCCCTGCCCCCGGCTACGACAGACACTTTGCCATCTGCCAGGCGCTCGGCATCGAGATGATAACCGTTGATTACCGCGAGGACGGCCCCGACATGGATACCATCGAGAAGCTGGTAGCAGAGGACGACGAGATCAAGGGTATCTGGTGCGTGCCGATGTATTCCAACCCGACGGGCATCACATATTCCGACGAGGTTGTAAAGCGCTTTGCAAACCTCAAGCCCAAGGCCAGGGACTTCCGCATTTTCTGGGACAACGCATACTGCGTACACCATCTTTCCGATAACCACGACCATCTGCTGAACATCATCGAGGAATGCAGAAAGGCAGGCAGCCCGAACATGGTATTCGAGTTCACCTCCACCTCCAAGATATCCTTCCCGGGCGGCGGTCTTGCGGTAGTTGCAGCAAGCAAGGAGAACATAGACTTCATCAAGAGCCAGATGACCTACCAGACCATCGGCTTCGACAAGCTCAACCAGCTGCGCCACGCAAAGTACTTCAAGAACTTCGAGAGCATCAGCGAACACATGAAGCACCATGCCGCTATTATCCGTCCGAAGTTCGACGTGGTTCTGTACATGCTCGACAAGGAGATAGAGCCCCTGGGCGTCGGCAAGTGGAACAAGCCCAACGGCGGTTACTTCATTTCCTTCGACGCGCTCCCCGGCTGCGCTAAGCGCATAGTTTCCCTCGCTAAGGAAGCAGGCGTTGTCATGACCGGCGCGGGTGCTACATTCCCCTACGGCAAGGACCCCAGGGACAGCAATATCCGCATCGCGCCGACATTCCCGTCTGTTGACGAGCTGCGCCAGGCTATGGAGATATTCTGCGTCTGCGTTAAGCTTGCAAGCGTCGAGGTACTGCTGAATAAGTAATTCGGAATTCGGAATGCGGAATTGTTGTGTCCGCTTCGCGGACGAATTTCAAAAACTTTGATATGAAACAACACAGGGCGAAAGTTGTTCTTTCGCCCTGTGTATTTTAGAGGTGACCTTATAAATCTTTTTAGATAACGTCCCGCAAAGCGGGACACGTTAATTCCGAATTACGAATTCCGAATTCCGAATTCTGAGTTATCCCTCGAACTGCTCCAGTATCTGCTCCTTAGAGTGCAGCCCCACGAGTATCTCCTTTGTGACGCCGTCCCTGATTATCACCAGCGTGGGAATGCTCTCGACGGCGAACGCTGAAGCAAGCTCCGGCTGCTCGTCTACATTCACCTTGCCGACCTTTATCTCGGGGTGCTCCTCAGCGATGGCGTCCACCACCGGGGACTGCATCATGCAGGGCGCGCACCAGCTTGCCCAGAAATCCAGCAGGACGGGCTTGCTGCTCTCAACTATCTCAGATTTGAAATTTTCTTTTGTAATCGTCAGTACAGCCATGGTAATTCCTCCAATCAGGCGTTTGCATTACGGGGGTGTCCCCCTGTTTATTATATACTAAAAAACCGAGTTTGTCCAGTGCAATTTTAGTCTGACAAAACGCTGGTGATTTATACTGTGGGTATAATTACCGTGTGACGGATTTTGCACAGATTTGCACTGGTTTCCTGCAGATTTTTGTTGAAATAGCACTATAATGCGAAGTAATCTGTCTGATTTAGAAAAAACCCTTGACTATAACGGGCACTTTGTAGTAAAATATACACGTATAGGATTGAGAGAAATAACTCAACCGCAACTATTAACGAAACGGAGAGAAATTACTATGCAGAAGACAATTGGCGTACTTACAAGCGGCGGCGACGCTCCCGGCATGAACGCGGCAGTCCGCGCCGTAACAAGAGCTGCAATAAAGAAGGGTTTCAGAGTTGTTGGTATCCGTCGCGGATACAACGGTCTGCTCAACAATGACATGATCGAACTCACCACAAGAGATGTTGCTGATATAATCCAGAGAGGCGGCACAGAGATATTCACCGCACGCTGCAAGGAGTTCAGAGAGTGGGAATATGTCTGCAAGGCAAGAGACATCTGCGTAAGAGATAACTTCGCAGGTATCGTTGTTATCGGCGGCGACGGTTCTTTCCGCGGCGCAGCTGACCTTTCCAAGGCTGGTATCCCCTGCGTTGGCCTGCCCGGAACCATCGACAACGATATCCAGTGCTCCGAGTACACCATCGGCTATGATACAGCAATGAACACCGTTATGGAACTGGTTGACAAGCTCCGCGATACCTCCCACTCCCATGAGCGCTGCGCAGTCGTTGAGGTAATGGGCAGAAACGCAGGCCACATTGCGCTGAACACCGGCGTTGCATGCGGCGCTACCGCTATCCTCGTTCCTGAGATCGAATTCAACATCGAGGACGTTATCAAGAAGATCAAGACCGCACGCGAGAACGGCAAGGAGCAGTTCATCGTCATCGTTGCAGAGGGCGTAGGTCACACTGAGGAGATCGCCAAGAAGATCTATGAGGAAACCGGAATCGAGTCCAGAGCAACTATCCTCGGTCACGTTCAGAGAGGCGGCAGCCCCACAGTACGCGACAGAGTCGTTGCTTCCGAGATGGGCTACTATGCAGTTGAGCTGCTCGAAAAGGGCATCGGCAACCGCGTTGTCGGCATGAAGGACGGCAAGATCTACGACGTAGATATCCAGGAAGCGCTCAGCATGAAGAAGCCTTTCGACAAGCGTCTGTACGACATCGCAAACGAGATCAGCTTCTGATAAAATGTTACCCCGCGTCCGGACGGGCGCAGAAAATATAAACTACAACACAGAGTAGGAGAACGTGCGTTAAGTGCTGCGCGGACGGAGAGTTGCCGTGCGGACGAAAGCCCATACGGGCTGCGATACGTTCTTCGCATCTCGCTGTACATAAATTGAATATGAAGCCATGAGGCTTTATTCTGTTTGTATATGGCGAAGTTACGGAGGATAAAGTCATGGCTTTTTTTCTTAACTTCTTTGGCAAATTCAAGAGATCCGCGCAGGAACTCAAAAGCATCCGCTGCCTGGCAGTGACGGCAGTGCTCATCGCGCTGGCATGCATTCTCAAAACGCTGACGATACAGCCGCTCCCCACGCTGAAGATAGGCTTCGCATTCGTCGCTATATCCGCTATCGGCATGCTGTACGGTCCCACCGTCGCGGGGCTTTCCTGCGTTGCAACGGATGTCATCGGATACCTTATCTCCAACCAGCAGCAGGGATTTTCACCGCTGTTTACGCTGGTGGAAGTCACAGGCGGCGTTATCTACGGCATTTTCCTGTACGGATTTGACCCGATAAAGCCGGATTTCACCTCGGCGAAAAGCTTCTGGACTGGTATCAGGTCGAACATTCCGTCGGTGCTGCGCATAGTCGGCGCCAAGTTCACGATAAACCTCGTCTGCAACGTGTTCATGAACACGCTGTTCCTGATGATAATGGGCTACGGCATCCTGCCCGAAACATTCTGGATAAAGGTCGGGGAGCGCGTTATCAAGAACGCCACCATGCTGCCGATAGAAGTATTCATTCTGCTGCTCACGCTGTTCCCGATAAAGGCGGCGTACAGCGCTGTATTCAAAAAACATCGTCAGAGCGTCTAACAGGCTCGGAAAGGCTCAATCATGAAAAAGCTCGGATTTATCGGCGTCGGCAATATGGGTGGCGCAATACTCAAGGGCATCGAGGGGAAACTCGGCAACACCGCGGTTTTCGCTTATGACGCAAACAAGGACAAGCTCGCGGATCTCACCCAGGTGGGAGCCACCGCAGCAGTCAGCGCAAAGGAGATCGCCGACAAGTGCGACTATATCCTGCTTGCAGTGAAGCCCCAGCACCTCGGCGAAGTACTCGCTGAGATAAAGGACAGCGTAAAGCCGGAGACCGTGTTCATCTCCATCTGCGCGGGCATTTCCGCAGAATTCATCAGGGAACGCACCATTCCCAACGCAAAAGTAGTGCTCGTTATGCCGAACACCCCGATGATGCTGGGCTGCGGCGCTTCCGCGATGTCCCACGACAGCACCGTTTCCGAGGAGGAATTCGCGTTTGCGCGCAAGATAATCGGCAGCTGCGGTATCACCGAGGTAGTCCCCACAGACAAGATGAAAGAGATAATCGCGATAAACGGCAGCTCTCCGGCGTTCATCTATCTCTACGCAAAGGGATTTGTGGACTACGCAGACACCGTGGGCATCGACAAGCAAGCCGCGCTGCGCCTTTTCGCACAGAGCCTTATCGGTTCCGCAAAGATGCTCACAGAATCCGGCATGACTGTTGACGAGCTGATAAAGCAGGTGTCCTCCCCCGGGGGAACCACTCTCGCGGGACTTGACAAGCTGTACGAGGGCGACCTCACCGGCGATGTGAAGAGAGCCTGCGAAGCCTGCACGAAGCGCGCTTACGAACTCGGGCAGTAAGACATATCACAGGGCGATGAAATACTCGCCCTTTTCTATTACGGAGGGTGCTCATGAGAGTTGCACAGATACTCGGCAAGATGAACGGTGGCGGCGTCGAACAGGTGGTCATGAACTACTACCGCGCCATCGACCGGGAACAGGTACAGTTCGATTTCTATCTGTTCAAGGGGTCGAAGTACGTTCCCGTCGAGGAAATAAAGGCGCTGGGGGGGCGGCTGTTCGTGCTGCCGACATTCCGGCACCCGGTGAAGTACGTCAGGACGCTGCGCAGGCTCCTCACCGAGAACCAGTACAGCATAATGCACTGCCACCTGAGCACGCTGTCGTTCCTGCCGCTCCTCGCGGGGAAGCACGCCGGGGTACCCGTGCGCATTCTGCATAACCACAGCACCTCCGGCGGCGCGCGCGAATGGCTGCGTAACCTCGCGAAGGTCCCGCA
>HF989519.1:0-9142 GCA_000432175.1 Eubacterium sp. CAG:786 | reverse complement strand
CCTCGACGACGAATTCCACCCGGACCCGAAGCACCGCAGGGTCCGCATAATGCCTAACGCTATAGACACGAAAAAGTACGCATTCAGCGGCAATGCCAGAAAAGAACTCCGCAAGGAACTGCATATCCCGCAGAATGCATTCGTGCTCGGGCACATCGGCAGACTTTGCCCGCAGAAGAACCAGGGGTTCCTCATCGACGTGTTCCGCGAGGTACTCAGGCAGGACAAGAACGCAGTGCTCGTGCTAACCGGCGACGGACCCGACAAGGAACTTCTGCAGGCCCGGACTATCGCGCAGGGAGTGGCTCAGCGGGTGGTGTTCACCGGACAGCGCAGCGACGCGGAACGGCTCTACAGCGCGTTTGACTGCTTCCTGCTGCCGTCCAACTACGAAGGGCTGCCCGTCGTCGGGGTGGAAGCGCAGTGCGCGGGGCTCCCCTGCCTGTTCTCCGATAAAGTCACGCCGGAAGTAAAACTCACCGGGACCGCGCAGCTGCTGCCCCTTGGTTCCCCGCACGACTGGGCGTGCGCAGTCATGTGCTGCAGGGGAATGCGCAATACCGACGCCCCGCAGCAGCTTGTCAGGAAAGGCTTCGATATCACGCGCTCTGCCGGGCAGCTCATGGAATTCTACCTCAATGTAAACAAAACCCCTTGACAAGTTTACAATCCTGTGATATAATTAACAAGGCCCAATTGTAAACCAAAGAACAGGAGAAAGTAAACAATGAAAGAAACATTAGCACAGAACGGCAGCACCGCCGTAAGATCCAACAAATTCTTCACCGTGCGAAACATGACGTTCATCGCGGTGATGGCTGCGCTGGTATGCGTCGCTGGTCCGTGGTCGATACCCATGCCGGGGCTTGTCCCGATAACGCTGGCTTCGTTCGCGGTGTACCTTGCAGGCGGCATTCTCGGCTGGAAGAAAGGCACCGTAGCTGTGCTGATATACGTGATACTCGGCGCGGTCGGGGTTCCGGTGTTCTCTGGTGGCGCAGGCGGCTTTGCAAAGCTGTTCGGAGTTACCGGCGGGTACATCTTCGGGTACATTCCCTGCGCGCTGCTTTCCGGTCTTTTCGCGGATCTCTTCTATAAGAAGAATTCCAACATAAAGAACAAGTTCCTCAACTGGCTGAGCCGCGCGTGGTCCGTCCCCGTGGGAATGATACTCGGCACTGTTGCGCTCTACGCCCTTGGCACGGTATGGTTCATCATTGCGCGCGGTGTTACGCTGGAAGTCGCAATGGCAGGCTGCGTGCTGCCTTTCCTCCCCGGCGACGCGGTAAAGATAGTCTGCGCGACTATACTCACACTGGCGCTCCGCGACAGACTTTCGAAGATAATGAACAATGGTTGACCAACAGGCACATAAGTTCAATTCGTAATTCGGAATTCGTAATTCGTAATTCGGAATTCGGAATTCGGAATTCGGAATTAGAATTCGGAATTCGGAATTCGGAACTATTGTGTCCCGCTACGCGGGACATTATCTAAAAAGATTTATAATAAAATGCACAGGGCGAAAGAACAACTTTCGCCCTGTGGTGTTTCTATAAAAGTTTTTTAATTCGTCCGCGTAAGCCGCAGACACGATGTCTGCGCCGTTGCCCCAAAAGGGCGGCACGATGCCGCCCAATAGCGGGCAACAGGGGACAACCATAATTCCGAATTCCGCATATAGTTTTGCGCAGCCCGTTACTTTATCCATCAGCATTAGCACTCAAGTGCGCAAAACCCGAATTCCGAATTAAATTTTGCGCCAGGCGCAAAATTATTTGTTCATTTGCCAGTGTGCAAGGGTGATCGTCTCAAAGCCCTTGGGGGAAAGTATCGGTCTTGCGATGCGCTGCTTTGTTTCCTCGCTGAGCGCCTTGTTCTGTGCGAATTCCGCACCTGCCCTGGTTATCTCGGCAAGGTAGCCCTCGCGCTGGCGCTTTGCCTTTTCAGCGATGAACAGCTCTCCCTCGGGACATAAAATAGCGGTGTAATGCCCGTCCCCTGCGATGAGGTCAAGCTGCTTGAGCAGTGCGGGGTACATCGGCTTTGCGTCAACGTAACCGCAGGTGGTGATAACGACCAGGCGCTTTTCGTGCATGCTCTCGTCGCGCAGCTCGTGGAAGCTTGCGTTCTTGTCCTCGACAAGGTTGCCCATGTAGGGCAGCATGAACGGCAGACAGCGGTCCGTCATTGCCTTCATCTGCGACGGCATGCCGAAGAAGTACAGCGGGAAACTCTCGATAACGATATCCGCATCCTTTATCTTCTCGTAAATATCCTGCATGTCGTCCCTGATTACGCAGCTGCCGGGAGTGCGGCTCCAACATGAAAAGCAGCCGCAGCAGGGCCTGATGTCCTTTTTGTAGAGGTTCACCTGCTCGACCTCGGTGTCCTCCGGGAACCCCTTAAGGAACGCTTTCGTGATGTTCAGCGTGTTGCTGCGTTCCGCTTTCGGGCTTCCGTTAAGTATAAGTACTCTCATTTGTTCTCCTTACTCACCTAGTCATCTTCGTCCGGCAGGCTTATGCTGTAGTAATACAGGTTCCCGCAGGAGGTGATGGTGCCAGTGACGAATTTTCCGTGCATTCTTACCGCTTCGGGTTTTCCGTTCAGACCGTGGTAGCTGCCGCTGCGCTTGAACAGGGCTTCCCTGCGGGTCCACGCGGTGTAGAAATACCGCTCCCTGTCCTCGCTGGTCAGGAACCCCGTGAGTTCCGCGGCGTCCATGAACGAACGCGCGAGCTTCTCCATGTGTTCCCTGCTGTAGCTGCGCACCCGCTGGATATCCGCGCCCACCTCGGCGTCCGCACCGGTGGCAACGCAAACCAGCGCCGCGCCCTCTGAGTGCGACACGCTGAAATCAACGTCACTGCGGTTTATTATGCAGGGTCTGCCGTCGGAATTCCGCATAATTTCGAGGTTCCTGCGGTCTATGCCGTTCTTTTTCAGCAGGTTGTCCAGCAGGACGAACCCGCACGCGCTCTCGGTGAAAGACGGTTTCCCGAGTTTCCCGGAGAGGTAGTCGAAGTATTCACCGCAGGTCCTGGAGTACTCCTCCCGCGCGGATTCAATGCGCCCCGGCAGTTCCACCCCACCGGAAACTATGCATGCGGTGAAGTCGTATTTAAGCTCAGCCATATATCGCGTTCTTGTCCATCGCAGTGAACAGCATGCTGCCCTTTGCCCTGACGGTGCCGTCGCAGGAGATGACTGCGGAGAATTCCGCAGCGGCCGCGGATATCATGACTGCCTTTACCTCTATCTCCAGCCTGTCCCCGGGAATCACCGGCCGCAGGAACTTGAAGTCCTTGACTTTCAGCAGGACGTACATCTTGTTGTCGTCCTGCGCTGCCCCCTCGGGGGCGATGACCAGGCTGCACAGCTGCGCTGCGCTCTCTATCAGCAGAACTCCGGGCATTATCGGCGCGCCGGGGAAGTGCCCCATGAAGTACGGCTCGTTGACGGAAACGCACTTTATTCCCTTTGCGGACTCGTTGGGCACAAGCTCAGTCACGCGCTCTATCATCTGGAAAGGAGGGCGCTGCTTTATGCGCTCGTTTATCTCAAGCAGGTTCATCATAAGCTAAGACCTCCGTCAAGAACTACCACCTGACCGGTGACATACGCGAATGCGTCAGAGCAAAGCTGCGCTACCACGTCAGCGACCTCGGCAGCGGTACCCAGTCTGTGCATGGGTATAGCCCTGAGGTATTCCTCTTTCTTGTTCTCGGGGATAGCGTCCAGCATTTCTGTTTCGATGAAGCCCGGCGCTACCGCATTCACGCGGATGCCGCGGGGCGCGAGTTCCTTTGCAAGTGTGGCAGTCATGGAGTTCACCGCGCCCTTTGTCGCGCTGTAAACGCCCTGTCCCTCTACGGCAAGCACGGAGCTTACAGAGGACACGTTGATGATAACGCCCTGCTTCTTGCCCATCATCTTGAGGGCTGCCTGCTGTGCGCAGTGGAAATAGCCTTTGATGTTGATGTCAAGGCTGCGCGTGAGGGACTCCTCGTTTATCATCAGCAGATAAGCGTCGTCCACAACGCCCGCATTGTTGACGAGGACATCGAGCCTGCCGAATGCCTTGTGCGCCTCGCGGAACATGTTCTGCACTTCCTTGAGGTCAGCGGTGTTTGCCTTTATCGCGATGGCTTTCTGTCCCTTTGCCTCTATCGCGGAAACCACTTCCTGCGCCTTTGCCTCGTTTGAGTTGTAGTTGACAACTATATCGTAACCGCATTCCGCGAGACGAAGGGCGCACGCCTTGCCTATCCCGCGGGAAGCCCCGGTAACCAATGCTACCTTTTCCATTTTTCCTCCTTAATCAAAAAGCAGGGGGAGTAAGTCCCCCCGCTTTAACCATCATGCTTTCTTCAGCACCACAGCGGAGTAAGAACCGCCTGCGCCCCATGCGGCAGCCAGGATATACCTGTATCCCGAAACGTCCACATCGGCAGCCTTGCCGCCAACGTAAGCCTTAACAGTGCCGCCAGCCCTGCCGGAGAGCACTCTTGCAGCGTATGCAGCCTGCATTGAAGCCGCAGCCGCCCTGGCTTCACCGATGTTCTCCCTTACAGCGAATACCGGGATATCCTTTGCGAATACCTTCCTGTACGCTGCAAGCTCCATCTCGTCGATGGCCTTGTGGCCATTCGCGAAGCCGCTCACCGCGTCGATGTCAGCGGGAGCGATACCTGCAGCCGCGCACGCCTGCTCCATAGCCTTTGCGAGCGCGTCCTCGGAACCTGCAACCGTGCCGAATTCAACAGCGTGGTGGGTCATCGCGCAGCCTGCTACCTCGGCATACTTCTCAGCGCCGCGCTTTTCAGCGGAGGAAGCCTTCTCCAGAATGAGGGAAACGGAGCCCTCGCCCAGAACAAATCCGGACTTATCCAGCGAATATGGCTTGCTATCGGCAAGCAGACCGAGCTTTCCGTAAAGCTCTGCGTCAACGTCGGTGTTCTCGTCGGTGCCGCTTGCGACCATGATGTTCTCAGTGCCGTTGTGGAGTACGTCAGCTGCGTAGCAGACGCTCTGCAGACCAGCCTGAACGCTGTTCGCAACAGTCACGTTGTAGCCCTTTATTCCCGCAAAAATGCTGAAATATCCGCCAGCCGCGTTATAAACCGTGTTCGGGAATGAGAACGCGCTGCCGTTAGCTGTTCCGCCCTCGACAACGGCTTTCTGGAAGCCGACAATCTCGGTCATCGGTCCGTCGGAAGTGCCGACCACGATGCCTATCTCGTTCTCGTTGCCCTCGTCGATGGTGACTTTGCCGTCGGCAAGCGCGCGCATTCCGCTTATGAGCTGTATCTGGCTGAAGCGGTCAAGCTTGCGGTAGAACGCCATCTTGATGCCGTGCTCCTTGTAGTCGTCGGAGGTGACGGAGGCGCGGATACCCCTGCCCTCTTCCTCTGTATTGCCGACTACCTCGCCGATACCGGTGATGTATATCTTCTCGTTGTTGGTGTTGTCAGGCATATCGTGCTGCTTCTTCGCAAACACGATGGAAGCGTTGTTGCCGCCGAATGCAAAGGAGTTAGAAACCGCAAAATTCACAGGCTTCTCGCGCTTTGTGTTCGGCACGAAGTCTATTTCCCCTGCCTTTTCCTTAAGGACTGCAAGATCCTCGTCGGAATAGCCTATCGTCGGGGGTACCGTGTCCTCGCAGACTGCCTTTACAGTCAGCACAGCCTCGATGGAACCAGCGGCGCCCAGGCAGTGTCCCGTCATGGACTTGGTGGAACTTACGGAAAGGTGCTTGTTCTCGTCAAACAGCGTGTGCAGCGAAAGGAACTCAGCCTCGTCGTTCTTTGCCGTGCCGGTGCCGTGGGCGTTGATGTAGTCAACGTCGGTGAAATCAAGACCGGAGGTCCTGACAGCGCGTCGGATAGCGCTCATCTGTCCCTGTCCGTCGGGACGGGGAGCGGTGATGTGGTGCGCGTCGGAGCTTACGCCGGAGCCGAGTATCTCGCAGTATATCTTCGCACCGCGTGCGACTGCATGCTCGTAACTCTCGACGATAAGGATACCTGCGCCCTCGCCCAGGGTTATGCCGTTGCTGTGGTTGAACGGCGAGCAGGGGTTCTCAGAGAGCGCGTGGAGCGCGTGGAATCCCGCAAACGCCAGCGAAGAAAAGCTGTCAGAGCCGCCCGCAACGAACGCGTCAGCCTTGCCAGCGCGGATAAGGTCGCACGCATATGAAAGGCTCATGGTGCCGGCTGCGCACGCGTTGACGATGTTCGCAGTCGCGCCGTTCAGCCCGAAGTGTCTGGCAACGTTGTTCGCGATAGCTGCAGCGGGCATTTTCAGAATGTCTGAAGCCTTTGCAGAGCCTGTCTTGAACTCGTCGGTGTAATACTTGTCGATGCTTGCAGCGCCGCCAACGCAGTTGCCAACGATCACGCCGATACGGTCGGAATTCTCATCGGTGACGGAATATCCTGCGTCCGCGAGAGCCTCGCCAGCCGCCCTGATGCACAGCAGCGAGCTGCGGTCGTAATCCTCGCCGGAAAGCTGCCCGGAGCTTTCAGCGACCTCGGCGCCCTTGTGAGCGTAGCAGCCCTCGGTGCTGAATGTCTTTACGTCGTGGATGCCGGTGACGCCGTTAGTTGCGGCGCTCCAGCACTTTTCAGTGCCATCGCCCAGGGCGCAGATGAGTCCCAGACCGGTGACAACGCATCTGTTCTTGTTATCCATGAATTACTCTCCCATGTGCTCCTCAACGAACTTGGTGAGGGTCTCGATAGTCTGGAAATTCTCTCTTGCAGCGCCGGTCATCTGAACGCCGAACAGGTTGTCGATGCCTGCGATGATCTCGATGGAGTCGATGGAGTCAAGACCGATATCGTCGCCGAACAGTTCGCTGGTGTACTCCAGCTCGTCAGCGGGGATACGAAGGTTCTCGACCAGCATGTTCTTGATCTTCTCTGCGATTTCTGTGTTCATAGTAAATACCTCTCAAAATAAATTTTCTGCGGAATTTCCGCTCGTTTACTGTTCTGCCGGAGCATAGCTTTCGGTGTATGTATCCGTCTTGCCGTATTTCTGCTCCAGAATGCCGTAAAGCCGCTTGGTTTCGTCCTCAGCCTGCTTCATCAGCTGCTTTGCGTACTGGGAATGGCGCATGTTATCGGGGCAGCTGCTCTCGATGGGCGTGCCGACCAGCAGTCTCTGCCGCCTGCCGAAAACCATGTGATAGCCGCCGTAAATAGCCATCGGGACCACGCACGCGCCGGTAGAAGCGCACACCAGCGCCGCACCGGGCTTGAACTTCTCTATCTTACCCTCGCGGGCAATGCCGCCCTCGGGGAAGATTATAAGAGAGCCGTTGCGATGGATTATCTCCTCGGCTGTGGAGTACCAGCCTGCGTCGGCGCCCCCGAGGTCTATCGGGAAGCACCTGCACCAGCCGATCATCGTGCCGACGCCTTTCTTTTCGTACCAGTTCTTATTCACCAGGACATAGGGCTTATAGCGCCCCAGCACCGCTCCGGTGAACGCTCCGTCAAAATGGTGCGTGTGATTGAAAACGAACACTGCGGGCTTTCCCTTCAGCTGTTTCTTCACGGATCTGTCCACCCACTCGACCTTGGGTCTGAACAGGAAGTAGACTATCCAGGTTATCACCATCTGATAGAATTTTCCCCAAAGGGACTGGTTCAATGGATCTTTCTGTTTATTCTCCATTACACGCTCCCTTCCGTGCCGACCGGGGTCAGCACCTATTAATTATTATAAACATGCCATCGGATTTTTTCAATGGACAATCCGCGACAACATGACCCGTATGGGACAGTTTGTTGCGTTTCTGTTGCACAAATTCCCCTTTCGGCTTTATTTCTGCGAATTCCACAAAAAACGCGCGGCTAAATCAGGTCTTTTGGTGATTTTTCTTGACATAATTCCTGCGATATGTTATAATTGTTGTCCACACAAATCATATCGTCGTAGAGGAGGCAGCCATGGACTGTACATTCAACACCCCGGAAGGAAAATTTAACCTGCGCGTCGGCGCCGTGATAACCGATGGAAGCCGCGTACTTGTCGGAAAGGACAGCCGCGTTGATTTCTACACCGTTATAGGAGGACGCGTGAAACTTGGCGAAACCGCCGAAGCCGCGATACTCCGGGAAATACGCGAGGAAACGGGAGTTTCCGCCGAGATAGACCGGCTGTATTCCATCAGCGAAAAGTTCTTCCGCTTTGACGGAATTGCTTACCACGAGCTGGAATTTCTGTTCCTTATCAAGCCATTCGACATTTCGATGATAGACGATTCTGCGATACAATGCGACGGCGCAGACCAGCGGCTGGTCTGGCTGGACTCCACGAAAGAGCCGGATATGCCGGTATTCCCGGAGCACCTTTTTGAAGCCGTGAACTCCCCTGCCACGGAATTAAGGTTCATAACCGTAAACGAACCCTGATCACCCCACGAACTTATACCCGACCCCGCGCACCGTCACGATATTGTCAGCGTACAGCCCGATGCGCTTTTTCAGCCGGCTCACCTGCATGTTCACCCCGCGTTCGCTGCCGGAACTCCCCAGCTGCCGCGAAAGCTCAGCCCGCGTGAACACCCTGCCCGGGGAACTCATGAACAGGTACAGCAGCCCGACCTCTTTCGGGGGCATTTCTACGGTGGCTCCGTCCAGAGTCACGCGGTAGTGCGTGATGTCTGCGGTGAGCTCCCCGTAAGTCACCGGGGGGCGTTCCACGAGTTTCACCGCGAGCATGGTGCGCGACTGCGCGGCGCGAATCCTCGCAGTCAGCTCTGCCATGTCCAGCGGACGGCTCACGACGTCCGAAGCGCCGAGTTCCAGCGCAGTCAGCCTGCCCGGGCCGTCGTGCTCGGAAGTCATCGCGATCAGCGGCACCCCCGCGGAATTCACCCGCATTATGATATCCCGCAGACCGTCGCCTGCGGTTTCAGTATCCATCAGCACAACGTGAGCCTGGGTCAGCATGTCGTCCGTTATTTCCCCCGGGGAACGCATGCTCTTCACCTCAAAGCCCGAAGCCGTCAGGTAGCCGCTTATCAGCACGTTCATTCCCGAGAAATCATCTACCAGCAGCACTTTTCCGCGGAACATTTCATCACCACATTTCTTTAGGTCACCTCTAAAAACCTTGTTTGAGT
>HF989518.1:37778-38238 GCA_000432175.1 Eubacterium sp. CAG:786 | reverse complement strand
GTGAAGGAGGTTTTTAGAGGTTACCTTATAAATCAACCAATATACAACCTTCGTTGTATTTTATAATATTATATAATAAATTGTTTGAAAAGTCAATAGAGGATTTTACAATACGCCCCAGTGTTTTGCTGGATTTTTTATGCCTTTTGTTACAATTGTCAGTCCTCAGCGCTGTAGACTATCTGCTTCATCATTCTGAGGGGGCGTCCTCCGAGACCACCGCATCGCTGGATAAAGTAGAGGAACGTATATCCGTCCCTGGGGTCGTTTACCCAGAAGCAGCCCAGCCAGCCGTCCCAGCCGTATTCACCCAGGTGTGTGGAAATACCCGCCTTGCCCTCGTCGGTGGCGATGTGCATGAGGTTGCCGTAACCGCAGCCGATGTTCTGTTCCCAGTCGAATGTGCGCAGCTGGTGCTGTGAAAGCTGGTTGGAGGTCATAAATCTGACTGCATTCCTGC
>HF989518.1:0-37743 GCA_000432175.1 Eubacterium sp. CAG:786 | reverse complement strand
AGAATGCGTCTGCCGTTGTACACGCCCTCGTTCAGCAGCATTTCAGCGAATGCCGCGTAGTCGTCCATGGTGGAACACAGCCCCGCGCCGCCGGACTGGAACTCCGGTGGTTTCCTGCAGAGGTATGTAAGCCCGAGGTGCTGCCACAGGCATGGAACGAGCCTGCCGTTATCCTCCTGGTAATTTTCCGCGAACCTGCCGAGTTTCTCTTCCGGTACCCAGAAATCTGTGTCTTTCATGCCCAGCGGCTCAAAAAGCTCTTCCCGCAGGAAATCACCGAACTTCTTGCCGGAAACCACCTCGATGACCGCGCCCAGCACATCGGCGGAGGTGCCGTACATCCAGCGGTCGCCCGGCTGGAATGCCAGCGGCTGCTGACCTATCCTGTTCGCGTAGCCGATGGTATCCGTGGGGTTTCCTGCGGCGACTTCCTCGCAGATCTTGTCATAAAGATCCTGCATGACGCTGCCCGCAGGAAAGCTCCTGTCGGGGTAGCACAGCCCGGAAGTCATATCCAGCAGGTCTTTCACGCACACCTCGCGGCTGACCGGCACGGTGCCGTTTTCGGTGAGCACTTTCTGGTCCCTGAACCCGGGAATGAACCAGCTTACCTTATCGAAAAGGTCCATCTTGCCGCGGTCGAGGAGTATCATGGCAGCTGCTGCGGTTATCGGTTTCGTCATGGAATACAGCCGCACTATGGTGTCGTTTTCCCATTTTATCCCGCGGGCTTCGTCTGCCATTCCCGCGTTCATGCGGAATATCGGTCTGCCGTTTTTCAGCACATAGGCAGAGCCGCCCTTTACTGCGCCGCTTTCCACCTGGGAGCGCAGCATATCTGAGATCTGTTCAAGTTTAACAAGGTTCATATGTATACCTCAGCGGAATTACTTGATTTTTCTGGCTTCGCAGTAGAAGCGCTTGTCGTGCGCGTGTCCCATTGAGAATGTCTTTCTGGGGAGTGCGCCGTCCTTGATAACGGTGGGGAACAACTCTTCCTTTGTCATTGAGGGCAGCAGGAAGCCGACGCTTCCCTCTGCGGAAGAAAGGTTCTCAACGACGTCCTCTCCGTGGATATAGTCTATCTTGCCGGCATTCTCAGAAAGCCACTTGTCAAGGAACATCTGCAGGCTGCCAACGGTAAGATTAGCGGTGGGAGCGCCTACGGAATACTGCTTCCTTTCGCCGTTCAGCAGCACTATGAAGCTCTGCCCGGAAGCACCCTCGGTGAGTTTCAGCGCAGAAGTCATATCAGCCATGAGCTTTGCTGCGTCGGTTTCGGTGATGACTCTGTGGATAGCCTCGAATTCCAGCGCTTCGCTGTGGAGATTGACTACCTCTGCGAGTGCGTAGCGTGCCAGCGCAGCCTCGGGAGCGCCCTCGCGCTTCTTCTGCTCGTAGCATTCCTTGGCGGTGGCAAGGGAGTGGTTTCCGTCGCCCATGGCGTACAGCAGGACTTCCTCGCCGGTAAGACCGTAGCGCTTGTTGAAATCTTCCTTGTCAGCCAGCTTGTCCAGCGCTGCGAAAACTTCCTTTGCGTGGTCGCCGTCCACCAGCCAGCCCTCGAGATGACCGCCATTCGGCATTAGGTCGAAGTCGTACAGCTTGGTCAGCTGGTCGCGCTTTGCTTCAAGCGGCTCGATGACTGTGCGCTTCATATCGTCGATGAGTATCATGATGTGCGGGAGCTCAAGCGCAGCGTCGCGGCGTATCTTCACACGCGGGGGGATACGGGAGGCTACAGTGGCTTCCGTAGCGCGCACCTGGGACTTGCTGCCCTTGGTGTAGTCGTACTGTTCAAGGTCTATTGCGCCCACAAGACCGGTGCGTACCTTTCCGTCCGCCTGGGTGCGGCGCATGAGTATCAGCGCGGACTTGTACTCGTTGAAAAGCCCGTTGCCGAGATATTCCTGCATGGTCTTGTTTATCTTTGCGATGCGCTCGTCCGCGCCGGGCTGTTCAAGGTAAACCTCCGGGAAGATGAGATTGAGGGTGGAGGGTGCGTCCCCGGCAATCTCTGCAGTCTTTGCCCAGTATTCAGGCTCGCTGGTGTACTGGTCGCATGCCACTACAGACCACCTGGTCATTCCCTGCGCGTCAAGCTTCGGGAGGAGTATATCCGCTGATGTAAATGCTGTCATTGCTGTTGTTCCTTTCGTGGGTCGATTTCAGGCGATAAGAAGCCTGTTTATAAAAGTATTATACCACAAAAACAATACGCTGACAACAGGTTTTCTGATTTTTCTTGCAGGAGTATCAGTCAGGCACCGGGTAGTCAGAATCCGGGTGGAGCAGTTCGTTGTACCAGCGGTCGGTCTGCGCGCCGAGAACGGCTTTGTATACGCTGCCGGAAGTGACCCCGGTCTTTGCGGAGGTCTCGGTGAAAACAATGATGCTGTCGTGGTAGATACCGAATTCATACGGGAGCGGCGTTCCGGTGGTGCTGGCTGTGATGTAGCGCTGCGCCATGAGTTTACCCAGTTCGCTGTCCGTGGAGGGGTATTCCTTGCTGCGTATCGTGCGGTCGAGTTTGTACAGCACCACCGCAGCGGATCTGATGATCTGCCGGTCGCAGGTGATGTTCATTTCCTCGCTGGTTTCCTCGAAGCGGACGTGGAGCGGTTTGCCTTCAAGGGAGCGCAGGTCTTCGATGTAGTATTCCGGCATGTCAGTTATTTTGGAGCGCCTGCCCATCAGCTTTCCCCCGGAATACGCGCGGGGAGCGATGGCGTAAGTGAATTTACCGGTGCTGTATGTCTTGAGGACGCCCTTAACCGCGACCTTTCCGCTGGTCTGCAGGTCGCCGTAGCAGCGGAGCTTTCCTCCCTTGCTGACTGAAACAGTCCCCTCGGAAACGACAACGCCGTTTTTCCCGATGATGAGGGAACCACCGCTCTGCACGAGCACCTTGCTGCCGGAATGCACTATAAGCACGCCGTTCACGGTGAAATTCTTCTTTATCTTCAGCGTTGCCCCGTCGGAAACAATCATCATTGCGCCCTCCGGAATCTTGGTGCTCCACGGAATTGTCTGATCGGCGACGACATAGTTTGCGTCCTCTTTACGGATATTCAGGGTGGTGTCCCAGTCCCACCACTGCAGCACTTCGCCGGAAGCGCCAGCGGGCACGCACAGCAGAATTCCCATAACCAGCGAGAGAATAAGAGATGCGATTTTTTTCATAAAAATACCGCCTTTCCGTTCCGTTGAAAGGCGGTGGATATTCCGCCCTCTGCATGTAAAACCATCAAGGGGGCATAAACGTTGCAGGTTCAGTTGGTTTTTGCTTCTTTTTTCTGCGCCTCGCGGAGTTCAGCCTCGCGCTTCGAGAACACGCACCCGCAGTAGTTCTGACGGTACAGCCCGTATTCCCGCGAAAGCTCTATCGAGCGCAGGTATCCTCCCTTTTTCTTGAAATCCGACGGGAGCAGCCTGACGGGGTAGATCTGCGATAATTCCGCGCCTATCTCATTCAGCTTCGCGGCGTTTTTCATCGGGCTTATCGACAGGGTGGAGCAGAAGTAATCAAACCCGTGTTCCGCAGCGTACTGCGCGGCTCTTTCCAGCCGCAGACGGTAGCACACGAAGCAGCGCTCTCCACCCTCGGGCATGTCCTCCATTCCTTTGACGGCGCTGTAGAATTCCTCCGGGTGGTATTCCGGCACCACGACCTGCGCGGGGTGCTTCATCGGCAGCTTTGAAACCAGCCTGCGCAGTTCCTCGGTGCGCTTGTCGAATTCCTCTTTCGGGGAGATGTTCGGGTTGTAGTACAGCAGCGTTATGCGGAAGTACTGCGCGAGGTATTCCAGGCAGTAGCTGGAGCAGGGCGCGCAGCAGCTGTGTAAGAGCAGGCTGGGCGCTTCCCCCGCGGGAATGGACGCTATGAGTTCCTCAAGCATGCGCTGGTAGTTCTGTTTCTGCATGGTTCCTCCTTATTTTTCGGGGACTGTAGCGGGCTTCTTTTTTTCGTAGTTCACGATGAATATGCCAAGGCACACCAGGATAAGCGCGGCAAGCGAGCGCATGCTGAACGCCTGTCCTGCCTCGTCGAGGAGCAGCGCTGAAAGCAGCACCCCGCACACCGGGTTAAGGAACCCGAACACCGCAACACGGCTCACGGGGTTGTGCTTAAGCAGTATCGCCCACAGACTGTACGCGGCTGCGGAAACAAACGCGAGCCACAGCAGCGTTCCGACGCCGGTGCCGGTGATGTCCCACCCTGGCTCGGAAGCTCCACCCATGGCAAGCCCCAGCACTGAAAGAATGACGCCGCCCATGACGAACTGCAGCGAGGAGTACATCACAGGGTCCGCGCCATGCCCGGTGAAGCGCTTTATCAGCATGGTGGAACCGGCGTAGCTGAGCACGGTCAGGAATATGAACCCCTCTCCGTTCCAGGCAAATCCGCTCATGTCGCCGCCGAGGTTTATCACGATTATCCCAGCGAAGCCGAGAATGCACCCGACAAGCTTCCGCGCGGTCATCTTTTCCATTCGGAACACCAGCGTTGACAGGAGTATCACGACGAACGCACCGCTGCCGTTGATTATCGAGGATTTCACGCCGGTGCAGTTTGCAAGCCCGAGGTAGAAGAAAAAGTACTGCAGAACGGTCTGGAACATGCACAGCGCGATTATTTTCCTCCAGTCCGAGCGGCGCGGCAGCATGGGTCTGCGGCTGACTGCGCTCCCTGCGAGCCACGCGAGGATTCCCGCGAGAATGAACCGCACCCCCGCGAAAAGTATCTTTGCGCCGGGTCCGCTGTTGGTTATCCCGAACTGCGCGTAGCCTATCTTTATCATCGGGAATGCGCTTCCCCACAGGGCGCAGCTGACGAATGCCAGCAGCACCACCGCCCATATCCTGTTAAGGTATTTTGTCATAAAATCTCCTGCTGACCGGTTGCATTTTCGGCCTTTTTGGTATATAATATTCCTGTAAAAAACCTACAGGAGGTACATATGAAAGTTATATTAGTTAACGGAAGCCCCCACCAACACGGCTGCACCGACATGGCACTGCAGAAGACTGCAGAAGCTTTTGAGGATCTCGGAGTTTCCACCGAGATATTCTGGGTGGGCAGCAAGCCGATTTCCGGCTGTATCGGCTGCGGCGCCTGCAAGAAGGGCCTTGGCAGGTGCGCTATCGACGATGTTGTGAATGAATTCGTGCTCAGGGCTGCCGATGCCGACGGGTTCGTATTCGGCTCTCCGGTCCATTATGCGGCTATCAGCGGCGCGATGGGCTCATTCATGGACAGGGCGTTCTATTCCGGTGGAAAGAGCATGGCGTTCAAGCCGGCTGCAGGCGTTGTCAGCTGCCGCAGAGGCGGTGCTTCCGCAGCGTTCGACCAGCTGAACAAGTACTTCACCATCAACAACATGCCGGTGGTAGGTTCGCAGTACTGGAACCAGGTCCACGGAAACACACCTGAACAGGTGCTCCAGGACATCGAGGGAATACAGACCCTCAGCACCCTCGCGAAGAACATGACGTGGCTGCTTAACTGCATCGAAGCCGGTAAGGCGGCAGGCATTTCCTGTCCTGTTGCGGAGAAGCCGATACGCACGAACTTCATCAGATGAGTTCATCTTCACAGGCGTTCCACAAACCCGAACGGGCGACTTCTGGCCGCCCGTTTTTGTTTTTTGTTTGTTAGAGGTGACCTTATACTTCCGCAGGGACTTCCTCGGTGACATGTTCGTCGGGGTGCTCGCCGTCGCCCTTGCTTCCCTTGAAGAGAAGCTTGAGGAGTATCGGCACGGAGATGGAGGATACCACTATCAGCAGAATTACCGCGAGGAAATACCGCTGTTCCACCATGCCGACGGCAAGACCCTTGTTCGCGACTATCAGCGCGACTTCGCCGCGGGTCATCATTCCCACGCCGATTTTAAGGGAGTCCTTCCAGCTGTTCTTGAAGAGCTTTGCGGCAAGTCCGCAGCCGATCACCTTTCCTATCAGGGCGACGATGACGAACGCGATGGAGAACCACAGAAGATCCAGCGTGAAGCCGTCGAACGAGATATTCAGCCCGATACTTGCGAAGAACACGGGTCCGAACAGCATGTAGGAGCTTATATCCATCTTGCCCGCGATGTATTCCGCGTCGCGCAGGTTGCACAGGATTATTCCTGCGACGTAAGCGCCGGTGATATCAGCGATACCGAAGAACGTTTCAGCGCAGTAAGCCATCAGGAAGCACAGCACCAGACCGAATATCGGAATACGGCGCTGATGATAGAACTTCTTGTCCAGTAACTTGAACAGGTGGTACATCAGGAAGCCCACGCCGAACGCGAACACGATGAAAAGCCCGGTCTTGATGAAAACGTCCGCGATAGGGGAACCGGTCATCGTAGAGGCGGTTTCGTCCTTGCCGCCCTCTATACCGATAACTACAGTCAGCACGATGATGCCGATAACATCGTCGATTATCGCGGCGCTGACTATCGTCGTGCCTATGCGGCTCTTGAGGTGCCCGAGTTCCCGCAGCGCCTGCACCGTTATGCTGACGGAGGTCGCGGTCATTATCGTGCCGATGAACAGCGCCTGGTTGAATACATTTCCGCCCATGGCCGCGTCAGGTACGATATTGCAGTAGATGGTGTACATCAGGAAGCCGCCGCCCAGCGGTACGAACACGCCTGCCAGCGCGATACAGAACGCCACCGGTCCGGTTTTCAGCAGGTCGCGGAGGTTTGTTTCAAGTCCTGCGGAGAACATCAGGATAACTACGCCTATCTCGGCGAGGGTCTTTATAAAGCTGTCCGCTTCCACCCAGCCGAGCACAGCCTGACCGATTATCAGTCCCGCGAGTATCTGCCCGACCACCTGCGGAGCCTTCAGTTTTTTTGCGACGAGTCCCATCAGCTTTGCCGATATGAGGATTATCGCAAGATTTTTAAAGCAATCTACCATAAATATATCTCCTTTTATTTTTTTACGAAATATATTATATCGTATCCCGACGGCTAATTCAAGAATAATTGTAAACAATAATTCCATCGCACTCAGATGTTTTTTTGACGTTTGCGGTAATTATGGCAAGTACCGAACGAAAAGGAGAACGCATATGGAGATGGAAGTCAGGCGGCTGTACTCCCCGGCTGCCGGGAATGTTTTCACGACCGTGGAACTGAACGCCGGTGAGGAAAGGAAGAATTCGCGCTGCGGAGAGGGCTTTGCGGTGGGGGCTGAGGGGGTGTTCAGGCTGTATTACAGGCTGACGCCTGCGGTGGAGATACGCTCCCCGGCAGACGGCGCGCTCATTTCTGCGGATAAGTGCGCGTTTAGGCTGAGAATGGGCGACGGGCTGGAACTTGACGTGAAACTTCCCGGCGCCGCAGAGTATTTCCTCGGCACCGGGGAGCTTGCCCCTGCCGGGGAACCCGTGTGCAGGCTTTCCCGGGAGGATTTCTGCAGGGGAAGGGCAGGGGTGGTGGTGACATTCGCGGACAGCCGCAGAATAACCGAACTGCACACCTTCCCGGGAATGAAACGCGCCGGGTCGGTGGCGGCAGAATATTACCCCCGGTATGAGGGCTGAAAAAATGTTCCACGGGCGCCAAAACTACTTGACAAATCCGCGGAAGTAGTATATAATATCTAGTAACAGTGAAGCGGCATTCCGCTTTGACAGAAACTGACAGAAGAAATCAATGGCTTTTAAATCGGCACCGTGAGGCCGGCAAGGTTGTGATCTTCGTATCGGGAGAGTTGCGTCGCATTCGGCGCAGCGCTTGTTGTACACAGATATCATCAGCCAGCCGTATATCCGGTTGGCTGTTTTTGTCCGCACAGAAAGGACGTGATACCCATGTGTACCGTAGAGGGGCTTACTCTTAAAGCTGAAATAATGGACGAAAGCTCGATGGCGAGGGCAGTCACCCGTATTTCGTTTGAGATGATCGAACGTAACAAGGGTACAGACGGACTTTGTCTTATCGGGCTTTTTTCGCGCGGCGCGGTGCTTGCAAAGCGCATCGCTGCCAAGCTTTCCGAGATAGACGGCAGGGAGATACCCGTGGGGCTGCTGGATATAACGCCTTTCCGCGACGACAAGCCGCGCGGGAATTCCCCGGACAGCAGCGAGATACCCTTTGACATCACGGACAAGCGCGTGATAATCGTGGACGATGTGATATTCACCGGGCGCACGGCGCGCGCCGCCATCGACGCGATAATGTCCAGGGGCAGACCCACGCTGATACAGCTTGCGGCGCTGGTGGACAGGGGACACAGGGAACTGCCGATACGGGCTGATTACATCGGCAAGAACCTTCCCACCTCCCGCGAGGAGACCGTCAAGGTGCTGGTGAACGAACTCGACGGCTGCGACAAGGTGGTAATTTATACGCGATGTCCTGCGGAATAACGGGACTTATATACGGACAGAAAGAATAATCCAACAGGGAGGTCAGAATGGATCTATTACTAAAGAACGGCTACGTTGTGGACAGCGCCAACGGCTTTGAGGGCAAGGCAGATATCCTTATCCGCGACGATGTTATCAGGAATATCGGCAGCGATATCGAAGCGCCTGACGCGCAGGTCATTGACTGCGCCGGGCTGACGGTCATTCCGGGAATATGCGATATGCACGTGCACTTCCGCGACCCCGGTCAGACCCACAAGGAGGACATCATCACCGGAGGAAACGCAGCGGCTGCAGGCGGCGTTACGGCTGTCGCATGCATGCCCAACACCATTCCGACGGTGGACAGCGCTGAAACGGTACGCTACATCATCGAAAAGGCAAAGGGAGCCAAGACCCGCGTTTACCCGGTGGGCAGCATCACCAGGGGGCTTGAGGGCGTTGAACTGTGCGATTTCAAGGAACTCCACGACGCGGGCTGCGTTGCGGTTTCCGACGACGGCAGACCGGTGAAGAACGCGCGCGTCATGGCTGAGGCTATGGTAAAGGCGCATTACGCGGGGCTGAAAGTCATTTCCCACTGCGAGGATCTTGATATAGTCAACGGTGGTATCATGAACGCCGGCAAGGTCTCAAAGGAACTCGGCGTAAAGGGGATCCACCGTCTCAGCGAGGATATAATCACCGAGCGCGAGATAACGCTTGCCGCTGACCTTGAGGTGCCGATACACATCGCGCATGTTTCCACCGCGCAGAGCATGCAGAATATCCGCACCGCTGTGCGCTTCGGCACAATGGTCACATGCGAAACGGCGCCGCATTACTTCATGCTGACTGACGAGCTGCTGCGCAGCCGCGACGCGGATTACCGCATGAACCCCCCGCTGCGCACCGAGGCTGACGTGCAGGCGATAACCGAAGGCGTTATCGACGGCACCATCGACTGCATAATCACCGACCACGCTCCTCACGCGCCGGAGGAAAAGGCAGATTTTGAAAAGGCGCCCAACGGCGTCGTCGGGCTGGAAACTTCGCTTGCGGCAACTCTGACCGCGCTGTATCACACCGGAAAGATATCGCTGCAGCGCATAGTAACGCTGATGTGCGTAAATCCCCGCAGGATACTTTCGATACCCGGAGGCTCACTCAGGAGCGGAGACGTTGCGGACATCTGCATATTCGACCCCAACGAGGAATGGGTAGTCGACCCGGCAAAGCTGCATTCAAAGTCGAAAAACACCTGCTTCAAGGGCATGACCCTCAAGGGCAGGGTGAAATACACGATATTAAACGGCAAGGTAGTCTACACAGACGGTGTTGACTGAAACAGAAAGGAAGAATGAAATGTCACTTGACAGACTTATCGAAAAGATCGAAAAGACCCAGAACCCCTCTGTCGCAGGACTTGACCCCAAGCTCGCATATGTACCTGAATTCATCAAGGAGAAGTGCTTCGATAAGTACGGCGAGACCCTCAAGGGCGCCGCAAAGGCACTGCTGGAGTTCAACAAGGGGCTCATCGACGCGCTGTATGATATAGTACCCGCAGTCAAGCCGCAGGCCGCTTATTATGAGATGTACGGTCCGGCTGGCGTAAAGACCCTCTACAAGACCCAGGAATACGCGCGCAGCAAGGGCATGTACGTCATCACCGACGGCAAGCGCAACGATATCGGCACCACCATGGAAGCGTACGCAGCGGCGCACCTCGGAAAAGTACAGGTTGGCAGCCAGACCTATGAGCCGTTCCTCGGCGACGCGCTGACTGTAAACGGCTACCTCGGCAGCGACGGCATCAAGCCGCTGGTGGCTACCTGCCGCGACAACGACAAGGGAATTTTCGTGCTCGTAAAGACCTCCAACCCCAGCTCCGGTGAGCTGCAGGACAAGAAGATAGACGGCGTGACGATATACGAGACCATGGGTCATATGTGCGAAGAATGGGGCAAGGAACTCCCCGGCGTATACGGCTATTCCGGAGTGGGCGCGGTAGTTGGCGCTACATATCCCGAGCAGCTGAAGTACCTGCGCGAGAAGCTTCCTACTACATTCTTCCTTATCCCGGGCTACGGCGCGCAGGGTGCGGGCGCAAAGGATATCGCGGGCGCATTTGATAAGAACGGTCTTGGCGGTATCGTCAACAGTTCCAGAGGCATCATGTGCGCTTATCAGAAAGAGAAGTGCGACGAGCACGAATTCGCAGAGGCAGCCCGTCGCGAAGCTATCCGCATGAGAGACGAGATCATGGGGATAGTGGGGAAGATCGTAATTAATAAGTGATTTGGCTGTTGGGCTGAAACACTGATTTCAAATTCGGAATTCTTAATTCGGAATTCGGAATTTCGGTATCGCTTCGCGATGGATTTAAATACCGATACAATCGGAAAACACCGCGACAGCGGTACAATAATTCCGAATTCCGCATTCCGAATTCCGAATTTGAATAAATATCCCGTGTAACATTCAGATATAAGATATATACATGTAAGTGCATGGAGGAGAACAAATGATTTTTGAGAACAAAAAGAAAGCGACGCTCATTCTTGCGGACGGCACAGAGTTCGAGGGCAGGGCGTTCGGCGCCGACGGTTCGGTAGTCGGAGAGATAGTGTTCACCACCGCTATGGTGGGCTATCAGGAAACTCTCACCGACCCCAGCTACTGCGGGCAGATCGTGACCCAGACATTCCCGCTGATAGGCAACTACGGCGTGAATTCCACCGACCCCGAGTCCAACGGGAGCGTTGTCAGCGGCTACATCGTAAGAGAGCACTGCGAGAATCCGTCGAACTTCCGCTGCGAGGGCGACCTTGACAGCTACCTGAAGAAGTACAACATCATCGGCATTTACGACATCGACACCCGTCACCTCACGAAGATAATCCGCGAGAGCGGCGTAATGAACGGCGCGATAGTCCACGGCGATTTCGACAGGGAAGCGCTCCTTGCGCAGATACGCGCGTATAATGTCGGAAAGGTGGTTCCGAAAGTCAGTGTCAAGGCAAAGGAATATTACACCGCTGAGAACGCAAAATACAACGTGGTGCTGATGGACTACGGCTACAAGTTCAATATCCGCAGGGAGCTCGTCAAGCGCGGCTGCAACGTAACAGTCATGCCATGGAATTCCACAGCGGACGAGATAAAGGCGCTGAGCCCTGATGGAATAATGCTTTCCAACGGCCCCGGCGACCCTGCCGACAACACTGAGGCTATCCAGACCCTCCATGACCTTATCCCTGCGCAGATACCCACATTCGGCATATGCCTGGGACACCAGCTGCTTGCCCTTGCGAACGGCGCAAAGACCGAAAAGCTGAAATACGGTCATCGCGGCGGCAACCAGCCGGTAAAGGATATCGCGCTTGACAGAACATTCATCACCTCCCAGAACCACGGTTACGCCGTTGTGAGCGACAGCGTGCCTGCCGAGGCAGGAGAGGTGAGCCACGTTAACGGCAACGACGGCACCTGCGAGGGCGTTCGTTATCATAACGCGCCCGCATTCACGGTGCAGTTCCACCCGGAGGCATGCGGCGGCCCCAAGGATACCGCATACCTGTTCGACGAGTTTATTGATCTGATGGAGGGTAAAAAGTCATGCCGTTAAGAAGTGATATCAAGAAAGTACTGGTTATAGGCTCCGGCCCTATCGTCATCGGACAGGCTGCGGAGTTCGACTATGCGGGCACACAGGCGTGCCGCGCGCTCAAGCAGGAGGGTCTGGAGGTCGTCCTGATAAACTCCAACCCTGCTACCATCATGACGGACAAGCACATGGCTGACAAGATCTACATCGAGCCGCTGACGCTGGACGTTGTAAAGAGAGTTATCGAGATAGAAAAGCCGGACAGCGTGCTCTCTAACCTCGGTGGTCAGACTGGTCTGACGCTTTCCATGGAGCTTGCTGAGTGCGGATTCCTGGCTGAGCATAACGTAAAGCTGCTCGGCTCCAACCCTGAAACTATCCACAAGGCAGAGGACAGACAGGCGTTCAAGGACACAATGGAGAAGATCGGTCAGCCCTGCATTCCTTCCAAGGTCGTTGAGACCGTCGAGGACGCGATGGACTTTGCCGAAGTTATCCACTACCCCGTTATCGTAAGACCTGCGTTCACGCTGGGCGGTACAGGCGGCGGTATCGCACAGACCCCTGAGGAACTCCACGAGATCGCCACCAACGGTCTGCGCCTTTCCCCGATAACACAGATACTGGTCGAGAAGTGCATTTCCGGCTGGAAGGAGATAGAGTTCGAGGTAATGCGCGACAGCAAGGGCAACGTCATCACCGTCTGCTCCATGGAGAACTTCGACCCGGTCGGCGTACACACCGGCGACTCCATCGTTGTGGCGCCATGCGTAACTCTTGCCGATAAGGAATATCAGATGCTGCGTACCGCGGCTATCAATATCATTCAGGAACTCAAAGTAGAGGGCGGCTGCAACTGCCAGTTCGCGCTCAAGCCCGACAGCTTCGACTACGCCGTTATCGAGGTAAACCCGAGAGTTTCGCGTTCCTCTGCGCTGGCTTCCAAGGCGACCGGTTATCCTATCGCGAAGGTCGCAGCGAGAATCGCGGTGGGCTACACCCTGGACGAGATCGTGAACCAGGTAACTGGCAAGACCTACGCATGTTTCGAGCCTGCGCTTGATTACCTGGTAGTAAAGTTCCCGAAGTGGCCGTTCGATAAGTTCGTTTACGCGAAAAAGACCCTCGGCACACAGATGAAGGCTACCGGTGAGATAATGGCTATCGCGCCCAGCTTTGAAGCGGGCATGATGAAAGCGGTGCGTTCCATCGAGCTTGGCATGGACACCATGACCAAGGAGGATTTCGTAAAGCTCACCGATGAAGAGATAATGAAGAAGCTTGAGGACATCGATGTTGACCGTTCGTTCTGTGTATTCGAGGCGCTCAAGCGCGGCATTTCCATCAACGTTATCCACAACATCACAAAGATAGACAAGTGGTTCATCAGCAAGCTGAACAACCTCGTACAGCTGGAGAAGTGGCTGGCAGAAGGCGAGCTCACCCAGGAAAAGTACGACATGGCGAAGAAGTACTGCTACCTTGACAGCACCATCGAGCGCATTTCCGGTCAGAAGATAAAGGAGCGCCGCCTTGCAGTCTACAAGATGGTAGATACCTGCGCGGCTGAGTTCTCCGCAAGCACACCGTACTTCTACAACACCTTCGACCGCGAGAATGAGGCTGCGGAATTCATCGAGCAGCACCCCACCGACAGGAAGAAGGTCATCGTGTTCGGTTCCGGTCCTATCAGAATAGGTCAGGGTATCGAGTTCGACTACTGCTCCGTTCACTGCGTATGGACGCTGAAGGAAGAGGGCTGCGAGGCGATCATCTGCAACAACAACCCCGAAACCGTTTCCACCGACTTTGACACAGGCGACAGACTTTATTTCGACCCGCTGACAAAGGAGGACGTTGAAGCCCTCATCGCGACTGAGAAGCCCTACGGCGTTGTGGTACAGTTCGGCGGACAGACTGCGATAAAGCTGATAAAGCACCTCACCGCTCTTGGCGTGCGCATTCTGGGCACTTCCGCTGCGGACGTTGACGCGGCAGAGGACAGAGAGCTGTTCGACGAGCTGCTTGAAAAGTGCAACATTCCGCGCCCGAAGGGAAGCACGGTATTCACCACCGAGGAAGCGCTCAGGGCTGCGAACGAACTCGGTTATCCGGTACTGCTCCGTCCGTCCTACGTTCTCGGCGGTCAGAACATGATAATCGCGCACTGCGACAGCGACGTCACCGAGTACATGACGATAATCACCAGCCACAAGCTGGAGAACCCCGTGCTCATCGATAAGTACATGATGGGTACCGAGGTCGAGGTAGACGCCATCTGCGACGGCGAGGACTTCCTCATTCCGGGCATCATGGAGCACATCGAGCGCGCTGGTATCCACTCCGGCGACTCCATCTCCATCTACCCCGCGCAGACGCTTTCCGAGCACATCAAGCGCGTTATCATCGATTACACCGAGAAGCTTGCAAAGGCTCTGCATGTAGTGGGTCTGGTGAATATCCAGTACGTCGTTTACGACCACGAGGTATTCGTTATCGAGGTCAACCCGCGTTCCTCCAGAACCGTTCCGTATATAAGCAAGGTTACGGGCGTTAACATGGTGGATATCGCGACAAAGATAATCCTTGGCGCAAAGCTGAAGGACATGGGCTACAAGAGCGGTCTGTACCCTGTCGGCGACTACATCGCAGTCAAGGTGCCGGTATTCAGCTTTGAAAAGCTCAACGACGTTGATAACCAGCTCGGCCCTGAGATGAAGTCCACCGGCGAGTGCCTTGGTATCGCAAAGACATTCAGCGAGGCTCTGTTAAAGGGACTTATCGCGGCAGGCTACAAGCTTTACCACGAGGGCGGCGTGCTTATTTCAGTAAAGGACGGCGACAAGCACGAGATAATCGAGATAGCGAGCCGCTTCGAGGCTCTCGGCTTCAAGATATACGCCACCAGCGGCACTGCTTCCGTGCTCAACAGGAACATGATAGCAGCCAGCCACGCATACAGGATAGGCAAGGGCGACCCGGACGTAATACAGCTTCTGGAAAGCGGAAAGATACAGTATGTTATTTCCACGTCCGAGACCGGCAGACAGCCGTCCCGCGACAGCGTAAAGATGCGCCGCAAGGCGGTCGAGCGTTCCATCGCGTGCCTCACTGCGATAGACACCGCAAACGCGCTTCTTGACTGCCTCGAGATGCACAAGACCATCCAAGACGTTGAGCTGGTCGATATCACAAAGATCTGATAAACGGACAGAGGACACCCTCACCTCCCGTCAGCGGGCAGGGAGGGGCGCCCTTTGCTGTTTTCTCCCCTGAAAGGAATTCATAATGAAAATCGGCAAATATCCCGTAAAGCACAGCTATAAGATCCCGCGGCTGATAACCGACGTTTTTTCGGTGGGCCTGGCAATATTTATCCTCTCCGTGGAATACATGTTCATGACGCTCTATGAGGAAAATCTCCGCACCAACATCGGCGAGAACATCGACAAGCTGGCGCAGGCAGACCCCACCATCGTCTGGAAGCACTGGATCACGCTGATATTCCCCGCTGCGGTGCTGGCGGTGTTTGCCGTTTATCTCGTGCTTGTGCTGACAAGCCACAGGATGAGCCGCCTTAACATCACCAAGCGCAATGCGCAGAAAGTCCGCGACCTGTATGCGCTGTGCGTTTCGCTCTGCAAGATACCCGCGCTCATGTTCATCAGCGAGATGATGATGATAACTCACAACAAGATGCTGATGTCTGACGAGGGGTGGTTCTCAGTTCAGCTGGTGCTTGACCTGGTGGTGATAGCGCTGCTGATATGCGTATTCCGCAATTTGATGATAAAGGCGACCGAACCGGTGCAGTCCGCTGAGGAAAACACCATGCATGTCCGGGCTGTGGTGAAGGAAGAAACTCCCGAGACCCCCGCGCCCGAAACCAAAGACGATACCGAAAGGAGCTAACATGAGCTACTATTGCGACAGGTACCCGATAATCGAGAAAAAGACCCTCTCCCGGGACACCTATTCCATCACGATACTTGCGCCGGAGGCTGCCAAAGCCGCTCACACCGGGCAGTTCGCGAACATCACCGCGCCGGGATTTACCCTGCGCCGTCCCATTTCCATATGCGAGTTCAGCCGTTCAAGAGGCACTATCCGCTTTGTCTTTGAGGTAAGGGGAAAGGGCACTGAGGCCATTTCAAGGCTCAACCCCGGGGACAATCTGGACGTGCTCGGTCCGCTTGGCAACGGCTTCAAGATACCGGACAGCGCCCGCAAGGTCATTCTGGTGGGCGGTGGTATCGGAGTGCCCCCGCTGCTGGGTCTGGCAAAGAAGCTCGGCGACCGCGCGACTGCTATCCTTGGCTTCCGCGATTACAGCCGCATAATTCTCGCGGACGAGTTCGAAAAGTACGGCGCAAACACCGCGATATGCACCGACGACGGTTCCGTTGGCTACGACGGAATGGTAACGTCTCCGCTGGAGAGTACCATTAAGAATTCCGGCGCTGACCTGGTGTGCGCATGCGGCCCCATGCCCATGCTGAATGCAGTTGCAAAGGTATGCGCTGACAACAACGTACCCTGCAAGGTCTCCATGGAGCAGCGTATGGGCTGCGGAGTGGGCGCGTGCGTTGTATGTTCCTGCCTGACTGTGCGCAACGGTCAGGAGCATTACGCGAGGGTCTGCAAGGACGGCCCCGTATTCGACGCAAAGGAGGTAAAGTTCAATGGCTGACCTGTCCGTTAAGATAGCCGGTGTGGAATTCCCGAACCCGGTCATTGCAGCTTCCGGCACATATGGCAACGGTGAGTGCTTCACCGACCTGTACCCGCTTTCAAGGCTGGGCGGCGTTTCCTGCAAGGGAATGACCATCGAGCCCAAGATGGGCAATATCCCCCCGAGAATAGCAGAAACTCCCTCCGGAATACTGAATTCCGTGGGACTGCAGAACATCGGCGTGCACGGTTTCATCGAGTATTACCTCCCTACCCTCAAGGAAGAGGGCAACGTCATCATCGCGAATGTAGCAGGCGCAGTCATCGACGACTACATTGCAGCCGCAGAGGCTCTTGACGCCACCGACGTTGACATGATAGAGCTGAACATTTCCTGCCCGAATGTCAAGGCAGGCGGCGCGACCTGGGGAGTTACCTGCGAGGGCGCTTCCTCGGTAACAAAGGCGGTAAGGGCAGCCACCAGCAAGCCGCTTATCGTGAAGCTCACCCCGAATGTCACCAACATCACCGAGATAGCAAAGGCAGTCGAGGCAGAGGGCGCTGACAGCATTTCGCTGATAAACACGCTCCTGGGCATGCGCATCGATATCAGAAACAGGCGTCCGATACTCCACAATAACGTTGGCGGACTTTCCGGCCCCGCGATATTCCCTGTGGCAGTGCGCATGGTATGGCAGTGCTACAACGCGGTTAAGATACCGATAATCGGCATGGGCGGTATCTCCACATGGGAGGACGCAGTTGAGATGATGCTGGCAGGCGCTTCCGCTATCCAGATGGGCACTGCGATATTCACCGACCCGTGGTCGCCGATAAAGGTCATCGAGGGTCTTAACGACTACATGGACAAAAACGGCATAAAGGACCTTTCGGAAATAGTAGGTCAGGTAAAGCCCTGGCAGTGAATTTAATTCGGAATTGAAAAATCCCCCCCCGTATAGGAGATAAACGTATGAAAATAATGTCCGTTGACTACGGCGACAGCCGCACAGGGCTTGCGATGTGCGATAAGGGCGAGGTGCTGGCTTCCCCGCTGTACACGATCAATATGAAGGATTTCGACCGCTGTGTTGAGATGGTAGCGCAGGCGGCGCTGGAAAACAAGGCAGAGCGCATAGTTGTCGGGAATCCCATAAACATGAACGGCACCGAGGGTCCGCGCTCCGAGAAGTGCAGACTGTTCGCGGACAAGCTGCGCGAACTTGTCGGCGTTGACGTCGTGATGTGGGACGAGCGTTCCTCCACGGTCACGGCTATCGGCTTCATGAACGACGTGAACAAGCGCGGAAAAAAGCGCAAGGAAGTGCTGGACTCCGCAGCCGCGGCAGTAATTCTCGACGGCTACCTCGCGTGGCGCAAAAATCACCCCGACGCCGACTGATAAATGGGTGAAAATGCTTGACATTCCGGCATATTAGAGGTAAAATATAATAGGGTGCAGTGTTTGTTCCTGCACCCTTTTTCACTTTTTTCATTCGAAATCCAAAACCGAAAGGAAAACATAGATATGAGCAATTTCCAGACAGCGAGAATATTCAGCGATAACATGGTGCTGCAGTTCAACAAGCCGCTGAGCGTGTTCGGCACCGGCGTTGACGGAACTGTCGTCACAGTAAGCATAACCGGCGAGGAAGCCGCGCAGACCTCTGCAATAGTCAAAAACGGCAGGTGGCTCGCAATGCTCCCCCCGCAGCCCGCGCAGGACTGCGTGGAACTTACCGTCACCGACGGCGCGGACGCTGTGAAATTCAGCAACGTGGCAGTGGGCGCGGTATGGCTTGCAGGCGGTCAGAGCAATATGGAGCTTGAACTCCGGAACTGCAGCACCGGCAGGGAAAGCCTTGAAAACGACGATACCCCGAATGTGCGCTTCTACTACACGATGAAGAAGTCCATCGCGGACGATACTTTCTTCGAGAGCGAAAAGTGCATGGGCTGGAACGATTTCTCCAACAAGGAGAGCGCAAAGTGCTGGAGCGCAGTGGGATATTACTTCGCAAAGGAACTGTCTGAAAAGCTCAACATCACCGTGGGAATTATCGGCTGCAACTGGGGTGGAACTTCCGCGAGCGCATGGATGAAGCGCGAGTACGCCGACGGCGAGACCGCGATTTATTTCGACGAGTACGACAGGGCGACAGAGGGAAAGACCGAGCAGCAGCTGAAGCAGGATTACCTGGATTATCAGGCATACCACGCTGAATGGGAGCGCAAGAGCGCGGAATACTATACCAACACCCCGAACCCCACCTGGGACGGCTGCCTTGAATATTGCGGGGAGAACAAGTACCCCGGTCCGGCTTCACCGCTTAACCCCGTGTCCCCGGGAGTGCTCCACAGGAGCATGGTGGAGCGTATCGCGCCCTACACCATGACGGGAGTAATCTGGTATCAGGGCGAGAGCGACGACCACCGTCCGGATATGTATTACAAGCTGCTCAACCAGATGATACGCTGCTGGCGCGACGACTGGAACGACGAGCTGTTCTTCGTCATCGGTCAGCTGCCCATGCACCGCTGGGAGGCAGACCCGGATTTCAAGAACTGGTGCAGGATACGCGAGGCTCAGGCAAAGACCACCCGCGAGGTTTCCGGCACTGCGCTTGCAGTTCTCACAGACTGCGGTGAATTCAGCGAAATTCACCCCAAGGACAAAAAGACCCCGGGACACCGCTTCTGCCTTGCAGCGCTCAACGGGTGCTATCAGGTGCAGTTCGTTGACGCTGAGGATGGAACGGAAGAGGGCGGATATTCCACCTTCAACCCGGAAGCATATGAAGTCTGCTGGAACGCTGACAGCGTTGACGTGTTCGTTTCCACCGGGCTTTGCCTTGAGGTAAAGGACGACGCAGAGCAGATAAGCGGATTTGAACTGATGGATACCAACGGCGAGTGGCACAGCGCCACCGCGGTGCTTTCCGACAAGGAACTCTGGAATGCAGGCGAGGGTACCGAGATACTCCATGTCACCGGCGTGGAATACCCCTGCGGCGTGCGTTATCTCTGGACGAACTACACCGAGGATATCCCGCTGAGGGACGGCGAGAATGACGTGCCGATGCCACCGTTCATCTTTGAAAAGCCCGGTTATCAGGGCTGATAAAGGAGCATTTTCATGGAAAAGGAAAAGATAGACAGAATAAACCATCTTGCCCGCAAGCACCGCGAGCATGGTCTGACGGAAGAGGAAAAGGCAGAGCAGCAGGCTCTCCGCGACGAATACCGCGCGGGCTTCAAGAAAGGTCTTGCGCAGCATCTCGACAACGTATACTACAAAATGCCGGACGGCAGCCTTGTAAAGGCGGTCAAGGGTGAAGTGAAGATACCCGGCGTTAACACGGAGGATAAGAAATGATAGCATTAGTCACCGGTGCAAGTTCCGGAATTGGCAGGGACATTGCGCGTTCCCTCGCAAGACACGGCATAAACGTGATAATCACCGCGCGCCGTCGCGACCGTCTTGAGGAACTCAAGGCAGAGTTGGTTGAAAAAAACGGCGTAAAGGTGCACATAATCGTTGCGGATATCTCTGACACAAGGCAGTGCATAGAGCTTCACGACCGCGTGAAGAAATACAACATCGACATTTTCGTGAACAACGCGGGCTTCGGCGTTTTCGGGGAATTCACCGACACCGACCTCGGCCGCGAGCTTGACGAGATAGACGTGAATATAAAGGCGTTCCACACGCTGTTCAAGCTGTTCCTGCAGGATTTCAGGAAGCGTGATTACGGCTTTATCCTGAACACCGCGAGCAGCGCGGGATTTTTCCCGGGACCCTGCTTCTCTTCCTATTACGCAAGCAAGGCGTATGTTGTGAGAATGACGCAGGCAGTCCACGAGGAACTCCGCGCGGACCACAGCCATGTTTCGCTCTCGATGCTGTGCCCGGGTCCGGTGCAGACGGAGTTCATGGACAAGGCGCGTGTGAATTTCTCAGTGCCTCCGCAGTCCAGCGAGTATGTTGCGGAATACGCGGTGCGCGAGATGTTCGCAGGCACGCTCACCATTGTGCCCTCTCCGATAATGAAAGCGGGCATTTACCTTGGCAGGGCGGTCCCTGATTTCATTCTTGCATACTTCGCGAGAATGATACAGAGCAAGCGGGAGCGGCTGTGATATGGCGTCAACGACAGAAATAACGGTCCGCTACGCCGAAACCGACCGCATGGGAGTTACCCACCACGCAGTTTACCCCATATGGTTCGAGATAGCGCGCACGGATTACATCAAGAATGCGGCAATGAGCTATGCGGAGATGGAACAGCACGGCGTGATGATACCCGTCACCGGGATATCCTGCAGGTACAGGCTCCCCACGGGGTACGACGACGCGCTGGTGATAACCACAAAGATCACGAGATTTTCCCCGGCGCGGGTGGAATTCAGCTACACCGCAGTCAAGAAGGGCGAAACGGAAGTGCGCTGCGAGGGCACAAGCGCACATGCATTCGTGGACTCTGAGACATTCCGGCCGCTGAACCTGAAAAAGGCTATGCCGGAACTTTACGCAAAGCTTGAGGCAGAAGCCGCAAGGGACATGGCAGACTGACTGCAGAGCATGGAGAAAATATGAAGCGATTTATTATACTGGGCGGAGTTGTTCTGCTGGGAGCTGTCGCGGCGCTGATGTTCACGCTGTTCCCGCAGCGGCAGCAGGGCATAGCCGCTTCTGCTGAAGCCGATGGCGAAATATCGCTGTCCGAAAAGGAAAGCGAGCCGTCCGGCGTGGTGAGTTTTTCACTTCCCTCCGGTTTTTATGCCGAGAATATCTCGGTGGAGCTTTCCGGGGAGGGCAACATTTATTTCACCACCGACGGCTCCGACCCCACCCCCGACAGCGGGACGCTGTACACCGCGCCGATAGAGATCAACGCTTCCACCGAGGTGACTGCTTCCACGATAAAGGCAGTCGCGGTGGACGGCGACGGAAATTCCGGCAGCATTTACACCACAAGCTATGTCACCGGGCAGGATATTGACGGGCGTTTCGGCGGCAACACGCTAATATTCGTGCTGAGCACCGACCCGTACAATCTGTACGATTACGAATACGGCATTGCGGTGCCCGGCAAGGTGTACGACGACTATGTAAAGGAACACCCCGGTGAAGAGATATCCTACAACGCCCCGGGCAACTACTACATGATCGGCATGGAGTGGGAGCGTCCCATTTACGTTGAGGTGTTCGAGAGCAACGGCAGCAAGGTGATAGACCAGGCTGCGGGCGTAAGGCTTTCCGGCGGGTATTCACGAGTGCCTGACCAGAAGTCGCTCAGGCTCATAGCGCGTAAGAAATACGACCCGGACAACGGCAAGTTCAAGTACGCGTTTTTCAACGGCGCGGAAACCCAGGACGGCGTTCCTGTTTCGGAATACGACCGCATAGTGCTGCGAAACGGCGCCAACGACCGTGAATTCGCAGGGGTGCGCGACGAGCTTTCGCAGAAACTCGCGCAGGATTACGGCTACCCGGTGACGCAGCACTGCACACCGGCAGCGGTGTTCCTTAACGGGGAATACTACGGGTTTTCCTGGGTGCACGAGAATTACAACGATGACTACCTTGCGACCTACTTCGGCGGGAACAAGGAGAACTACGAGATAATCAGCAACACCGAGGACGCCGACGAGGGCAGCGAGCGTGCTCTCGCGGATTACGCAAAGGTGTATGAATACTACGAAAAGGACCTCACGGACGACAAGACGTTCGCGGAGTTCTGCGAGCTGGTGGACATCGACAACTTCATGCAGTATTACGCAATGGAAGTGTTCATCGCAAACAAGGACTGGCCCGGAAACAATTACAAGGCATTCCGATATTACCCCGACGATGACGAGGAAGCGACGGGCTTCCGCGACGGCAAGTGGCGCTTTATGTTCTTCGACGCGGAATACGCATGGAGCCTTTACGGCGACCGACCCAACCAGAACACTCTGCGCGACCTGCTCGACGGCTCCCATATGAGCGGCGAGAGCAAGGCGCTCATAGCGCTCCTCGCGCGGGACGATATGAAGCAGAAATTTGCTGCGACGATGTCCGACCTTGTGGCATACGCGTTTGAAGAAAATCACATCAACGAAACTCTCGACGAGCTGTTTGAGATAAGCGACAACGAGCAGTTCTACGCGCTTGACAATGGGATAACCTCCACCTGGGCAAACCGCGGTACATTCGCGGACAGCCGCCAGCAGATACGCGATTTCGCTTCGGTGCGCAGGACTTCCGTGTTCAACAATATGTACAAGCTTTTTGAGTGGGAAGCGGACGAATACAGCGTGTCCGTCACCTGCTCCCAGGGCGCTGTCACACGCCTGAATTCCCAGAAGAAAAAGGGCAGGGGGAGCCTGTGGGGCTCCTATAACAAAGCGGTGAGCGTGCCGCTTTCCGCTGACGTTGCGGACGGCTGGGAGTTCGTGAAGTGGGAGATAAACGGCGTGGAATACACCACCCCCGAGGTCGCGATAACGGCTTCCATGGCAGACAGCGACGGCAGGGTCTCCGCAAGGCTCGTCACGCAGAAGAGCGAAGAAACCGGGCTTCCGCTGCAGATTAAGACCATCTGCACCGAGCCAAAGGCGGGGTACATAGTTCTCTACAACCCCAACAGCGAAGCGGTTTCCACAGCGGGGCTTTACCTCACCGACAAGCCGGAAAACCTGCAGCGCTGGTCGATACCCGCAGAGAATATCCCCGCGGGCGGGGCGCTGCTGATAGTCACCGACAACAACAAGACTGAACAGGCGCTGCACCAGCTGCAGGCCAATTTCAGCCTTAAAAATGGCGAAACGCTGACGCTCTCAGACGCCGGCGGGAATATCCTCGGCAGCGTGCCCGTGCCGGAGATAAGCACAGGGTTCGTGTATTCGCTGCAGGATTATGGCGAATACCGCGTTGTATCCGCACAGTGAGAAAGGACATGTCATGGACGAGAAAAAACGTGAACGCCTGATGAAGGTAATACGCGTAGTCGCGCTTATTCTGGCGGTGATAATGATAATAGGCGTGGCGTTTCAGGGCTTCCTGTATTAACAGTCAGAAAGGAATAACATGGGATTATTTTACAACAACAACGTTGCCGGTTCCGGCGTAGCGAAGCACGGAAAGCAGAAAAAGCCGTTCTTCCGTTTCTGGGAAATCTTTCTGAACAAGTTCTGGGTGTTCATCGAGATCAACTTCATCTATCTGCTGTTCTGCATTCCGGTGGTGACTTTCGGCCCTGCAACGGCGGCAATGACCACACTCATGCGGAACATCTACCTTGAAAGACCGCAGTTCATCTTCCACGATTTCTGGAAGGCGTTCAAGAAGAATTTCTGGCAGTCCCTCGGCGTGGGCGTATTCGACGTGTGGTGCATATGCATCGCGGTGTTCAGCTTTATTTTCTTCAGCGCGAATATCGACAACAACGACCAGCCTTTCTGGCTTTTCTATGCGCTGGTTATGGCTGTGGAAATAGTTGTGCTGATGATGAACTTCTACATTTTCCCGCAGATAGCGGCGCTTAATCTCAAGCTTCCGCAGATACTCAAGAACTCGCTGATACTGGCGTTCGTCAACATCAAGGGCAACCTTATCACACTGGCGTTCTTCCTAGTTTATCTCGCTCTGCTGGGATTTTTCACGATACCCATGCTGATAATGCTGCCGATACTGCCGTTTGCATGGCTGTCGTTCCTGTCGGTGTTCAACTGCTACCCGGCTATACAGAAATACATCATTAACCCGTTCTATGAGCAGCAGGGGCTGAAAAACCCCGAGCTCCCCGAAGATGACGACGAAGAGGACGAGGATGTTATCTTTGAGGACCGCGGCGGCGAGGAAGCTCCCATGGTCATCAAGAAGAACGACAAGGGTGGAAAGGTAATAAAGTAATGAGCAAGAAAAAGAAAAGATCCGGCGGGGAATTCGTTTTCTTCGTGCCGGATCAGGGAGAGGGCGCCGCAAAGGGCGTCGTTATCGCGCTGAAGGTGCTTATGCTTATCATCACGACGATATGCTGCCTGGTGTTCGGAATATTCGGTCCGGTGGTCATCTGGACCGGCGACAGCTATGCTGACGGCGTTTCCGGCAATCCCGCGGTGCTGACGTGGCTGATATCCTCCTGCATTTACATCGTGGGAACTTTCGTGATAATGCTGGGGCATTCCCGGGTCGCTGCGATTATCGACATCGTGGGAATGCTCGGTTCGCTGGCGACGTACTACCTGTTCGTCACAAACGCGTTCGACCCTGATATTTCCGTGGGACCCACACAGCTTTACATGCCGAGTATTTCGTTGACGGTGATTGCAGTCATCATAGCAATGCTGATAAACATTCCGAAGTGGCTCGACAGGCAGGCTGAAAAGGCTCGCGAAAAGGCTCCGTCAATAATCGTCGACGATGATGACGACGAATAAAAATCACCCCCGGAACGGTTCATTCCGGGGGTGTTGTATTATCTTTTCCAGGCTGAGGTTATCGTCATTTTATCGTAGGTGTCGCGCACGCTGATTATCTTAAGAAGCACTGCCGAGAATACCGCAGCGCAGCCAAGCACCACCGTGACGCCGGGTCTGACAAGGATAATCGCGAGCATAGCCACCGAGTAGGTGAGGATAAGCCTGTAGAAATGCGGATTTACTTTGAAAAGGAACGAAAACATCAGGTAAGTTATCGCGAGTATCAGCACCGGCCGGAAATCAGGGGCAATCCCTAGCAGCACGCCGAATGAAACCGCGATCCCCTTGCCGCCGCTGAACTTGTGCCATATCGGGAACAGGTGCCCGAGCACCGGAGAGACCATGACCAGGACAAGTCCCAGTCCCTTTCCGCTGAACCTTATGAACAGGAACACCGGCAGAAAGCCCTTCAGCAGATCGCATATCAGCGTAAGCGCGCCGCACCAGAACCCACCGTAGGTGTAAGCGTTGTAAGTCCCGGGGTTTTTGTCGGGGGTGTCGGCTGTCACGTCCTTTCCGCAGAAGAAGTCGGAAAAGTACCTCGCAAAAAGCAGACTTCCGGCAAGATAGCCGAACGTGGAAAATATAAAGGTTTTCAGCATGGCGTGCTCCTTTCTGTAAGGCGTGACTGTAATGCAGCCAGCCCTTGTGCCGTATTCTGGTCATAATAGCCCTATTATCTATAGGTAACCTCTAAAAACCTCCTTCACGGCAGATTTCTATGACTTATATCATCTGCGTCGTTGTCAAACCTTGAAATACATACAGTATTACTGCGGTTTGACGCCTAGCATCTGATATAAGTCATGTACGAAATCTGCTCGTGTCCCGGTTTTTAGAGGTTACCTATATTTATATTCTACACTATATTATATAAATCGACAAAGGACAAATGAAACACTTTGTCCAATAAATCCAAATTAATTCACATGTGAGCGCAAAGATGAGTATGTTGGCATATAGTACCATTACATAATATGCACAATGAGGGGATCTTTTCAGTTGATTATTTGTTCGATTTTCCATTAAGTTCATGAATTGCATTGCCTGATGTCACAAAATCTACACACATTCCGGTTATACTGTGAATGTAAACGGAAAGCCGCAGGGAGGCGGCAATAACGATAACATGACACAGAAAGGCTCGTGATATTATGAAAACTTACAAATATTTCGCACTTATCTGCGCGGCTGTTGTGGCTGCAGCTTCCACCGGTTGTTCAAATAATTCCGCAAATTCCGGCAGCACCGGAAGTTCGGTGACTTCCACCAACGATACTTCGCATACGATCTCCGAAGCAGGGACAGAAGATGTGAAGCAGTCCGAAAGCTACAAGACCGTGAAAGTCACCGCTGTTGACGGAAACACCATAACCGCTGACGAGGGGGACATTGTTTCCGGTGGGGCGCCGGGTCAGCCCGGGGACGGTTCCGCGCCGGAGAAGCCCGGTGATGATTCCGGCGGAAGCGGTTCCGGAGATGGTTCAGGCGCCCCCGACAAGCCCGACGGGGAAGCAGGCAGCGCTCCCGGTGGAATGGGCGGCAGCACGTTTGAAGCTTCCGGCAGCAGCATGACGTTCACGGTGACTGACGACACCAGTATCTCCGTGGAATTCCTGCAGGGCAGCAGCGACGGCACCATTGACGATATCGCGGTTGGCAGCGTGCTTGCAGTCACACTGAACGGCGACGGCACCGCAGCTTCCGTAGTAGTGAAGAACATGAACGCCGGCAGCGGCTTTGGCGGCAGCGGAGATGTGACTAACGGCACTTCCGCGAACACGATAAGCGAGAACACCACCGAGAGCGATACCGAGTACTTTTCCACCGGCGACGACGAGAATGCACTGCGCGTTGACAGCGCGGAAGTCACCCTCACGAACATCACCGTCAACAAGAGCGCCGGAAGTTCCTCCAACACCGAGGACGGCGACTTTTACGGGCAGAATGCGGGCTTCCTCGCGCTGAATGGCGCCAGGGTCACGATAACAGACTCCACCTTTAACACCGGCGTAGTTAACGGAAACGCGGTGTTCAGTTACGGCGAGGGAACCACCGTGAATATCTCCGACAGCAAGATACGCACCACTGAGCGCAATTCCGGTGGTATACAGACCACCGGCGGCGGTACGATGAACGCGACCAACCTTGACGTGCAGACCGAGGGTAATTCCTCAGCGGCTATACGTACCGACCGCGGTGGCGGAACAGTGAACGTCGAGGGCGGAAAGTACGTCACCAACGGCACCGGAAGCCCCGCTATATACTGCACCGCAGACATTACGGCAAGCAACGCCGAGCTGACTGCGAACGCCAGCGAGGGCGTAGTCGTCGAGGGCAAAAACAGTGTAACGCTGAACAACTGCACGCTCACCGGCAACATGGAAAACACCTACGGCGGGGACTCCGACGAGAATATCCACACCATCATGATATATCAGAGCATGTCGGGCGACGCTGACATCGGTGAAGCGTACTTCACCGCAGAGGGCGGCAGCATAACCGGGCTTTCCGGGGATATGTTCTATGTAACGAACACCGACTGCACGATATCCCTCGAGGACGTTGCGTTCACCCTGGCGAATGACACGTTCCTGCGGGTGGAGGGCAATTCAAGTTCCCGCGGCTGGGGCACTGAGGGCGCCAACGGCGGCGACGTGATACTCACTGCCGAGGACCAGACCATCGAGGGCAATATCCTGGTGGACAGCATTTCCGGCCTTGACATGACTATGACGAATTCCACATTCAGCGGCGCGATAAATCCCGACGGCGAGGGCGGCACAGTCAAGGTGACTATGGACGGCGGCTCCACATGGTCACTCACCGGGGACAGCTACGTTACTGAATTCAGCGGCGACGTATCCCGGATAACTTCCAACGGCTATCACCTTTATGTAAACGGCGAACAGATAGTTTAACTTTTAGAGGTGACCTTATGTGTTTTGTTACTTTGATGAAATTCGCTGAATATAACGCGTTACCTGAGATTTGTGAGATAAATATAGGGTTTTGTCTACTGAAAATTCCCGCGGGATATGATACAATGATATCAACAAAATAAAGGTCACCGCGCGCTGCTGGTGGGAATTCTGGTCTCGCTGTGCGCTGCGCTTCTTGGCGTGAGCCTGGTGCTGAAACGCTACAGCATGATAGGCGACGGACTTTCGCACGTGGGCTTTGGCGCGCTTGCCATCGCGGCTGTGATGAACTGGGCGCCCATGGCTGTGGCAGTGCCTGTGGTCATAGCGGCTGCATTCCTGCTGCTGAGGATATCGGGCAGCAGCCGCATCAAGGGGGATTCCGCGATAGCGCTGATATCCACCGGCGCGCTTGCGCTGGGCGTTATGGCTGTGTCGGTCTCCGGCATGAACAGCGACCTTGACAGCTACTTATTCGGCAGCATTCTCGCGATAAGCGAGAGCGACGTGGTGATAAGCGTGATACTGGCGCTGCTGGTGCTGGTGCTTTTCATCTTCTTCTACACAAAAATATTCGCGATAACATTTGACGAGAATTTCGCACGCGCCACGGGCACAAAGGCGGGCGCCTACAACATGCTCATCGCGCTGCTGACGGCGCTCACGATAGTAATAGGCATGAGAATGATGGGAAGCATGCTCATCTCCAGCCTTATCATATTCCCGGCGCTGTGCAGCATGAGGGTGTTCAAGAGCTTCCGCGCGGTGACTGTGTGCTCCGCGGTGATATCCGTGGTGACTTTCATCGCGGGCATGGTGATATCCTACGAACTCGGCACCCCGAGCGGCGCAAGCATCGTCTGCGTGAATATACTGTGCTTCGCAGTGTTTACCGCGATCGGCGCAGTGATGAGAAGAAACCGCGCAGGGTGAATTAATACCTGCGGTCGCCCGCATGTGTTTATATTTTGGTCACCTCTAAAAACCTTGTTTGAGTGAAAATGTGTATAGCACACCGCCTGCTTCTTCAAACCTCCTCGTAAGGCATACAGCCTTACTTCGTCGGCTTTCATCGCATTCGGCGCACTCTACCCATTTTCACTTTTCAAACCGGTTTTTAGAGGTTCCCAAAAAAAACAGGGTGAAACTGTTTCCACCCTGTTTTGCTTTTTATGCTTTTTATGCTAAGAGCACATTCTCTTCGTCGCTGATCTCCGGCTGAACCGGAACGGCTTCGCGGATATTGCCGGCGCTTGGGGCCTTTCCCTCGTTGAAATCCACAAGTTCCATCAGGCGCTTGTCCATCAGCGTGTAGCCGTGACGGTAAAGCTCCATTATCTTGCGGCTGTCCTGCTCGAACTTGGATATCGTGGGTATCTGCGGACGTATAACGAACGCCTTTCCCTCTTTCTGCAGCTTATCCATCAGCGCTGCGGTCTTGTTGTAGTTCTCGACGCGCTGCATGCAGGCTTCTACAAAGTTGGGGTAATCCTTGTACATGTGGTTGATGACCTTGCGGAATTTCGCGTAGTTGGTAGGCGCAACGTTGCTGTCCGGCTTTGTCAGCACTATCACGACGCGGTCGCAGCCCATCTCCATCGCATGCTCTATCGGTATGGAATCCGCGATGCTGCCATCGAGGAAGTGCCTGCCGTCAAGCTCCACGGGGTCGCAGAGCATAGGCACCGAACATGTCGCCTTGACTATAGTCAGCAGGCGCTGTTCGTCGCTGGTCTCAGAGAAGAACTCAGCCTTGCCGGTCTCGCAGCAGGTGCACGCGTATTCCACGTCGATACCGCTCTTGAAATATGTATCAAAATCAAACGGGAACTGTTTGTACGGATATTCGAACGCCATCTTGTCGAGGTTGATTATCTTGTGCACTTCCATGAACTGCTTCAGCCCGAAATACGACTCGGATTTCGGCGCGTTTATCTGCCTTGCGGTGCGCCCTATCTGCCGGGAAACGTAGCTCATCGCGTTGCCGCCGCCCGCGGAAACTCCCACCACGTAGGGGTAGTAGATACCGTTTTCCATGAGACGGTCGAGTACGCCTGCCGTGAATATCCCTCTTACGGCGCCTCCTTCAAGTATAAGTCCTGTTTTCATATCTTTCACCACCATATAGTTTTCATGCTATATTCTTCATTGTGGTAATATTCTACCACCCCAAAATCAATTTTTTGTTAACTTACCGGAGAGAAAAATTCACATTTCCGACAAAAAACAACGTTAAAAAATGGGAAATACAGGGCAAAAGAAACAACATACAGGGCGGAAGTTATCTTTTCGCCCTGTAAATTTATCCCTGATTAAGATTTACGAATTAGTTTCCTGCTCCACATTCCGGTGAGGTAGAACACCACGGACATAATGGTGCCGGCTATCCAAGCGCCGGGCCATGAGAGCCATATTCCCCGGACTTCACCCATAGCGTTTGAGAGTATCGCGGCAAGCACCACGCGGAGTATGAGGTCGGTGAATGTCGCAGCCATGAAGCAGCCCATGCTCTCGCTTCCGCGGAGGACGCCGTCGCACAGCAGCTTTATGCACACCACGAAATAGAACGGTGAAGCGATGCGCAGGAAGTCAACTCCGGTGTCCATGGCAAGCCGGGAGCTGTCGCCGTTCATGAACAGCGAGAGCAGCGGTTCGCTCAGCAGGAAGAACAGCAGGAAGAACACCGCAGCCGTCACGAGGGAAAAGAACATCGAGGAGCGGAAGCCCTTTTTGATACGTTCCGGCTTGTCTGCGCCGATGTTCTGCGCGGTGAAGCCGGACATTCCGTTGCCGATGGTGGTGAAGCAGGTTATCGCGAATGTGTTCAGCTTTATCGCTGCGGAATACCCCGCGACTATCGACGAGCCGTAGCCGTTGACCATGTACTGTATGAACAGGTTGCCGACGGAGATGAAGCTCTGCTGCAGCACGCTGGGTACTGCGACCTTGCAAATCTCCACGAGCGCCCTGCCGCTGAAGTACTTTCCCCCCTGAATGTTCATCGATTTCACGCGACGGAACAGCAGCACAAGCGCCAGGACGCACGCTGCGCCCTGTGCCGCGAACGTAGCCCACGCCGCGCCCGCAACTCCCATCTGCAGGGGAATGATGAGAATGCAGTCCAGAATGACGTTGCCCACGGAACTTGCGATGAGCAGGTAGAGCGGCGTCTTGCTGTCGCCCAGGCTGTTGAATACGCCCGTAACTATATTATAAAGGAACAGGAACACGAACCCGCCAGTGTATATCATCAGGTAAAGGCAGCCGTCGTCGAAGATGTTGGCGGGGGTCTGTACCCATTGCATGAAAACGCCGCTGAAAAGCACTCCCACGAGGGTCAGCACGGCGGAAAGGGCAGTACCCGCGATAAGCGAGGTGGAAATGCAGGTCTTGGTCATCTGCATGTTGCCCGAGCCGAAATGCTTGCTTATGACCACCGAGCAGCCTATCTGGCAGCCCACCGCGACAGCCATGAATATCATGGTTATCGGGTAGCTTGCGCCTATGGCCGCGAGGGCGTCCTCACCGGCGAATTTGCCGGCTATCACGCTGTCTGCTATGTTGTACATCTGCTGGAACATAACGCTGATGAACAGCGGTATCGTGAACATGATGAGGGATTTTCCGGGACTTCCTATCGTCAGGTCCTTGTTCATTGTATCTGTCGCTTCTTTCCTTTATATAATATATTTATCTACCGGCAGTAAGTGCCGTCTACTCACCCCATTCTATCACAAAATTCCCGGAATGACAACTTTGTGATATCCTTTTCGGCGTTTTTTGGGTAGATTTTGCATGATTACGACAAAAAAACACTAGACAAGCAAAAGTTTTTGTGATATCCTATAAACGTAAACTGTCGGGAAGATACATAAGGTCACCTCTAAAAACCTCATGCGAGCGAAAATGTGCAGTGCGCACCATCTTCGTCTTCAAACCTCCTCGTAAGGCATACAGCCTTACTTCGTCGGCTTTCCTAGAAGCTGGCACACCCTGCCCATTTTTGCTTTTCACACCGGTTTTTAGAGGTTCCCATAAATTAAGATGTACGACTATACTGTCCAAATATGATGAAATAAACCGGCAAAAGAAAAACCGCTCAACCCTAACGGTTAAGCGGTTTTCTGTTGGCACGCCAGGAGGGATTCGAACCCCCGACCCTCTGGTTCGTAGTTATTCAAATTCATTTCAGACACATTCTCACAGATTCCGAATTTGGCTTTGTAATGCGACATAAGAACTTTTGCGCACATTATTATATCTCTCGAAAACAACGTATTGCTTGGGAACATCTCCGAACTTGTGTAATGTGGCTGGCTGCCGCAGTAAGAGAATGCGGCTCAGTTGCTGAAGCTGCAAAGCTGACGTTGTTCTGTGAATAAGCATGAACCGGCGCACTAATGGGAATGCGCCGGTTTATTATTGATTACTTTTCTAAGTTATTTTAGAAATACTTCGAATATGTCAGCGTATCATTGTCAGTCCGGATATCTTCAAGAGAATAACCGCACTTTTCATAAAGGTTTCTGGCTGGCATATTATCCTGTGTCGTATGTATTCTGACGCACGACTTACCCGCATTTCGAAGGAATTTCTCGGCAAAACGCACGGCATATGCGCCAGCTCCCTTTCGCTGAAAAGACGGCGCGACAGCGAGCATTGATATCCACCCAGTTTCGTCGCAGCTTTCAAGCCCGTTTACTTTCAAGTACGCGCACGGAACAGCGCCATTGCAGATAAGGAAATGCTTTTCGTCGGGGTCGTTCGCCGAAAGCAGGCCGCACCATTCTCTGTACGGTATCATCCTGCTGTGAAGCGCTTCTGCATTGCTATTGAAAATTGCCGCTATGTACTGCGCGGCGGTTTTGTCGCAGGCTTCGGTAACATTAAAAGTTGGAAGCGCCTTTTCAAACATCAGCTGCCCATCGTTTATCAGTTTGTTAAAGCCCTGATACGGACGTTCGGTAAATCCTGCCTTTGCCTGAAAATCAAGCGATACTGCATTCTCAGGTTCAACATAGCACCTTAGCGCACCGCACCATTTATCGCACAGGACATGCTCGGTAAACTCCAGCATTTTCATTGCAATATGCCTGCGGCGGTATTCTGGAACAACGAACAGGTCGCCGTAATACCACAGGCTTTTGTCCTCTCTGTTTTGCAGGCAGAATAATCTTCCCACCACGTTGCCTGCCTCGTTCTGTGCGACGACGTTGAAGCAGTCTGTTTCTGTCTTTCCGCTGAATGTAAAATGTACGATACTTTCGTACTGTTCGGGGGCGTTCCATTGCGCCTGCGCTATTTTTCGGGCGGTTTCCAGGTCGATAAATTCTCTTGCAGAAAAAGAAATCGCTTCGTCCGGAATAGCCTTTTCGTATATTTGCTGACCGTTTTCAGAGCTTATTTTGCCTGTTCCGATGAAGCCCATAGCTTCCCAGAACGGTTTTCCCGTGACGGGGTCGGCGGTGAGATACATTTTCTTTGCGCCGTCTTTTCTGAACATAGCCTGCAAATGCAGGAACATCTCCCTGCCGCAGCCTTTTCCTCTGCATTCGGGAATGACATAGAATTCCACTATGCAGCCCCAGCCCTCTTTTGTGAAACCTTTATCTTCAGGAAGGTCTATCCTGCCAAAAAAGAAGCCTGCGGCAATACCATCAGAATAGAACAAGTTGAGATACTTGCCGCGCTCGGACTGCTTTTCGATTATCCTGTCCGTCCATTTTCTAAGCATTTCGGGGTCGGTGGTGCGGTTCTGATGCTCGTCGAGTTCCTTTGCATACTGCTGCATTAGGCGGTGAAATTCGCTGCGGTTTTCTTCGGTAACACTGGTAAAAGTCAGATTGCTCATACATTCTCCTTAATAACAAAAAAAGGCGCTGTAAAAAAAGAAAAGGCTGCATTAATTCCCGGAACTATATATTTTGAGAGGTTAAAACAATGACCAACATTCCTGAAATCAAGCTTGGCATAGTTGCTGTATCCCGTGACTGTTTCCCCATCGCTTTGTCTGAAAGACGCCGTAAGGCTATCGTTGAAGCTTACGGAGAGGGAATATATGAATGTCCCGTTACCGTTGAGAACGAACTTGACATGCTCAAGGCTGTCGAGGACGTTAAGAAGGCAGAGTGCAACGCTTTAGTCGTTTTCCTCGGAAACTTCGGCCCCGAGACCCCTGAGACCCTTATCGCAAAGAACTTCGACGGTCCCTGCATGTTCGTTGCAGCAGCTGAGGGCGACGGCGACATGATCAACGGCAGAGGCGACGCTTACTGCGGTATGCTCAACTGCTCCTACAACCTCGGAATGCGTCATCTCAAGGGCTTTATCCCCGAATACCCCGTCGGCACCTCCGATGATATCGTTAAGATGATCAAGGACTTCGTTCCCGTAGCAAGAGCGATCATCGGCGTTAAGAACTTAAAGATCATCACTTTCGGTCCCCGTCCGCAGGACTTCTTCGCATGCAACGCTCCCATCAAGGGCTTATACGAGCTGGGCGTCGAGATCGAAGAAAACTCCGAGCTGGATCTGCTTGTTTCCTTTAAGGAGCATGAGAACGACCCCAGGATCGACGCTGTCTGCGCCGATATGGCAAAGGAAATGGGGGAGGGTCACTATTATTCCGACCTCAACAAGCGTATGGCTCAGTTCGAGCTCACCCTTTTAGACTGGGCAGAGAACCACAAGGGCTCCAAGAAGTATGTCGCATTCGCTGACAAGTGCTGGCCTGCATTCCCCTCACAGTTCGGCTTTGAGCCCTGCTATGTGAACAGCCGCCTTGTAAGCCGCGGTATTCCGGTTTCCTGCGAAGTCGATATCTATGGCGCGCTGAGCGAATATATCGGTCTGTGCGTTTCCGCTGACGCTGTAACACTGCTCGATATTAACAACTCCGTTCCCAAGTACATATACGACGAGGACATCAAGGGCAAGTACAACTACTCCCTCACAGATACATTCATGGGCTTCCACTGCGGAAATACCCCTGAGTGCAAGATGTGCTCCGACCGTGCAGTTAAGTATCAGCTTATCCAGCACCGCTTACTTGAACCCGCTGGCAGCGAGCCTGACTTCACCAGAGGCACCCTCGAGGGCGATATCGCAGCAAGCGACATCACATTCTATCGTTTACAGTGCGACAGCGACGGAATTCTCCGCGCATATATCGCAGAGGGTGAGATCCTTGACGTTCATACACGTTCCTTTGGTGGTATCGGTATCTTCGCTATCCCCGAGATGGGACGCTTCTATCGTCACGTTCTGGTTGAAAAGCGCTATCCGCACCACGGCGCAGTAGCTTTCGGCCACTACGGAAAGCTCCTCTTCGACCTGTTCCGTTACCTCGGTATCCAGGATATCAGCTTCAACCAGCCCGCTGGCATGATGTATCCTACCGAGAACCCGTTCTGCAGATAAGCTGTCACCGCTGACATTCGCCCCATGGCTGCGGCTATGGGGCGTTTTGCTATTTACAGCTATTTACAATAGTACGCCTTGACAATAAGCCGCATTTGTGATACAATGTGTTATGGAATTTGACGACACAGGAGAACATAAATGAAAAAGATCATAGGCGCTGTCGCGCTTTTTGCGGTGCTTCTCTGCACGGGCTGCAGCCGCTCCATTGCTATGGATAAGGTAAAGGGAAACTGGACCTGCGATATCGACGGAACTTCCGTGACCATCGAGATAACCGACGACCGTTTCACGCAGTCTGCGGGCGAGAATTCCGGTGAACCGCTGAAATTTGAGCGCACCTCTGACGGCATGATAGTACGCAACACCGACGGCAGGGAGCTTATCCAGGTGCACTACAGCGAGGAGGACGACCAGCTGTACTACACAGTCCAGACGCCGCAGGGAGATACGGAATACCGTTTCAGCCGCGCGGCAGTGTGAAAAATACAACACAATTGCGCATTTTCTGAGAAGATGCGCAATTATTTTTGTGCGGCTACTTGAAAAATACATCAATATGCGGTATAATAAAAGGTGTGTATTCTATTTAAGCGGACGCGCCGACGGCGCATGATGTAATTAAGGAGAAAATATGTTCAGAGGACCTTTACTTGAGATATTCAGCCTGATTTTTTCGGGAAACCCCTCGCAGCAGCAGATAATCAGCTGCGTGCTGTCGGTGTTCTCGGTGCTCGTTATTATTTTCGTGGTGTTCCCGATACATGAGTGCGCCCACGGGCTTATGGCTAAAATACTGGGCGACGACACGGCAGAGCGCCAGGGAAGGCTCACGCTGAACCCGTTCGCGCACATCGACCCGTTCGGAGCGCTCGCAATGTTCATCTGCCGCATCGGCTGGGCAAAGCCCACCCCGGTGAATATCAGGAACTGCACAAAGGTAAAGCAGCGCACCGCGCTGGCGCTGACTTCGCTGGCAGGCCCCGTCGCAAATATCCTGCTGAGTTACGTGCTCATCATCGCTTCGAAGTTAATTCTTGTGAGCGTCATGGGCGCCGCGGAAGTCAACCAGGTGCTGATATACGTCGTCATGGGTCTGTGCTACACCGCGACTATAAACGTCTACCTCGGCGTGTTCAACCTCATACCTATCCCCCCGTTTGACGGGTTCAATATCCTTGCAAGCTTCCTGCCGGGCAAGGCGGTCTATTTCATGCAGAAGAACCAGCAGGTAATCTACTGGGTGTTCTTTGCGCTGTTGGTGTTCGGCGCGCTGGATATTCCGCTGGGAGCGGCTTCAAACGGTATCATCTGGCTGCTGGATAAGGCTTCGTTCTTCATTCCGGACGGCGGTCTTATCAACATGTTCATCTGATACTGCAATGGAAGGACTAAACTTCAAGCTGGAGATATTCGAGGGTCCGCTGGATCTCATGCTTTCGCTCATTCAGAAGCACAAGCTGAATATACAGGATATCGAGATAAGCATTCTGCTGGATCAGTTCATGCTTTACCTTGACAGAATGTCTGAGGCAGACCTTGAAATAACCTCGGAATTCCTTGAGATGGCGGCGCGGCTCATCATGATAAAGTCCGCGGCGCTCCTGCCCAAGGAAGAAGCCGAGCAGATGAAAAAGGAACTGCAGGGTGCGCTGATAGAATACGCCCTCTGCAAGACCATGGCAGAGCGCCTGAAAAAGCGCTATCTCGGCGACGTGGTGTTCGTGCGAGAGCCGATGGAAATTGAGATCGACAGGGCGTACCACAAGATACACCAGCCCGAGGAACTCATGCTGGCATACAGCGCGCTGAACGAGCGCACCCGCAGAAAGGCAAGCTACAAGCCGCGCTCGATAAAGCCGATAGTCGCGAAAAGCTACGTGACGGTGTTCACGGGGATCGTCGCGGTGCTGAAAAGCCTGAGGAGAAACGGCACCGTCAAGATGGACGAGCTTTACCGCGACCAGCCGAGGTCGCGTACGGTGGCGACATTCCTGGCGATACTGGAGCTTTCCAAGGAGGGGCGCATTTACATTTCCCCCGACGGAAACAGCGTGCGCCTGCGCACAAAGGCAGACGACGAACGCCATGAAAACGAAGAAGGAACGGAGGGAGCGGGGCAGTGAAATTCAGCGAGGGAATGGCAGTTATAGAAGCGGTGCTTTTCGCCTGCGGTGAACCGATCGACGCAGAGAAGCTTTCCGCTGCCAGCCAGATAGAAAAAGAGACTGTGCTGAAAATGATCGACCGCCTGAACGACAGGTACGTCGATAACAGCAGCGCGTTCCGCATAAACCGGC
>HF989517.1:58916-60256 GCA_000432175.1 Eubacterium sp. CAG:786 | reverse complement strand
CCTCCTGCTGCAGCGTGGAAGTCGTGAACGGAGGCGCAGGCTGCTTCTTGCGCTGGGACTTTTTCAGCCCGGTCACGGTGAATTCCGCGCCCTTAAGGCGTTCCAGCAGCTTGTCAGCCTCTTCCTGGCTGGAAATCGCGAGCTTCTCGCCGTCCACTTCAGCCAGTTTTGCCGCAAACGCTCTCTTTGAGGAAGCCGCAGTCAGCTTTGCGTCAACGCTCCAGTATTCCTGCGAAACGAAACTGCGTATCTCGTTTTCGCGGTCAACGATGATGCGCACTGCAACGGACTGCACACGTCCCGCGGAAAGACCCCGTCTTACCTTTTTCCACAGGAAAGGCGACAGCTTGTAGCCCACGATACGGTCGAGAATCCGGCGTGCCTGCTGCGCGTCCACGATGTTGGTGTCTATGCAGCGCGGTGACGCCATTCCGTTCTTTACGCCGGTCTTGGTGATCTCGTTGAATGTCACGCGCACCGGAGCATTGCCGTCGATATTCAGCAGATGCGACAGGTGCCACGCGATAGCTTCTCCCTCGCGGTCCGGGTCGGTCGCGAGATAGATCATGTCGCTGGCTTTTGCGTGCTTTTTCAGTTCTTTGATGACCTCTGCCTTATCCTTCATATTGACGTACTGCGGCGCAAAATCATGCTCCACATCAACGCCCAGCTTGGATTTCGGCAGGTCGATTATATGTCCGGTGGAGGCTATAACGTCATAGCCTTCTCCGAGGTACTTCTTTACAGTCTTAGCCTTTGACGGCGACTCTAATATTACAAGGTGTGGCACAAAAGTTCCCCCTATACGTTTTTCTCTGTCAAGCCGGAAAATCGGCTCACCTAGACATCGCAAAGCCTAAAGTCTGCTTACGGTTTTGCGATATCTGCTGCACGTCAGCGCAGCAGCAACGGTCGCATAATTAACGGCGCAATATGAATTATTCGCGCCAGCCCGTTTATTATACGCCAAACAGCCGGGCAGGCCATGTCCAGCTTTTTTTATTTTGAAAGCTCCCACAGGATTATCGCAGCGGCAGCAGCAGCATTCAGCGACTCAGCGCCCGATATCGGGATGTAGACTGCGCGGGTGCATTCCGCAGCCACATCTGGTGAAACACCGCGCCCCTCGCTGCCGATGACAACCGCAGCCCTCTCCGGGAATTCTATCTCCCCGAGCCTTGCAGCGCTCTCGTCGAGCATCGCGCCGTACACCGAAAATCCATCTGCCCTGAGCGCCCTCACCTGCTCCTGCATACTGCCGATAACGCACGGAAGCCGCAGCACGCTGCCCATTGAAGCGCGAAGCGTTTTCGGCGCCCAGATATCCGCGCAGTCCGGCG
>HF989517.1:56358-58823 GCA_000432175.1 Eubacterium sp. CAG:786 | reverse complement strand
TCCTCCGTCCAGCAGCACCAGCCGTCTGGCCCCGCCTATCCCGGGACTAACTGGTTTCTCAGCAATGGCAAACAGCCCCTGCGGAGCCTTTGTGTCTGAAATGTATTCCGCAACATCGCCGGATATGACAGTGACGTCGCTGCATTTCTGCCTGAGAAGCGCGGCCGTCTGCGGGTACTTTTCTTCTGCGCGCTCGGTCGTCAGCACTGAAATTATCCCATACCCGCTCTTTGCGAGTTCCCCGCAGAGATGGTCGCCCTCAACGGCGAAAACGCCCTGAGCGTCCCTTGCGGATTTTTCCCGGAGAAGCTCCCGGAAGCGCTTTACAGCGTCGTTTTTTCTTGATGTGATCACCAATGGAGCAAATCCCCCTACATAGCGAAAAATCTCACGCCCTGGAACAGAACGTGAGATATTATCACGATTAAAGCGCTGCCTTAGCCTTCTCTGTCAGTGCAGTGAAGCCTGCTGCGTCGTTGATTGCGATCTCAGACAGCATCTTTCTGTTCAGAGTGATGCCAGCCTTCTTCAGACCGTTCATGAAAGTGGAATAGTTCATGCCGTTTGCCTTAGCAGCAGCAGAAATTCTGGTGATCCAGAGCTTTCTGAAATCTCTCTTCTTGAGACGTCTGCCGATGTAAGCATACTGACCGGACTTCCAAACGGCTTCCTTAGCGGTCTTGAACAGTCTGCTCTTGCCGCCCCAGTAACCCTTAGCCAGCTTTAATGTTCTATTTCTTCTCTTGCGAGTTGCGAGTGCGCCCTTTACGCGTGCCATTTTACATTACCTCCTGAAATTTTGTTCGTGCGGATATTCCGCATCTCGATTATTTGTACGGAATAAGGCTCTTTACAGCAGCTACGTTGGTAGAATCTGCATATGCGCCAGCACGCAGGCCTCTCTTGCGCTTTGTGGACTTCTTGGTAAGAATGTGACGTCTGTTGGTGTGACCCATCTTTACCATACCGTTCTTTGTCAGCTTGAAGCGCTTCTTCGCTCCGCTGTGAGTTTTGATCTTAGGCATTTTGTTATCCTCCTTGAGATTTTATCGGGCTTCACATTTGTGTGCAGCCTTGCCTGTCTTATTTCTTAGGGCTGAGTACTATCGCGTAGTTCTTGCCCTCAAGCTTTGACGGCTTTTCGGAACCGCCGTACTCTGAAACGGCATCGAGGAATTTCTTCATCAGTTCTTCACTGAGATTCATGTGCGACATCTCTCTCGCACGTCTGAAGCGAATGGTGACCTTTACCTTGTCGCCGTTCTGGAGGAACTTGATGCAGTTCTTGACCTTGATGTTGAAATCGTTGGTGTCGATGTTGAGCGACATCTTGATCTCCTTGACCTCAGCCTGCTTCTGGTTCTTCCGGGCTTCTTTTTCCCTCTTGGTCTGCTCAAAACGGTATTTCCCAAAATCCATGATCTTGCATACCGGAGGATTTGCCGCAGGAGCGATGAGCACGAGGTCCAGATCTGCCTCTATCGCCTTTGCAAGCGCGTCCGCAGTCGCCATAATGCCGAGCTGCTCGCCGTCTGCGCCGACCACTCTTACTTCCTTTTCACGGATCTCCTCATTGATGAGCTGTTCTTTCGTGCCGATATCAAAGCACCGCCTTTCTTGATTACGTTTCAGCTGTGAAATAAAATAAGCGCGAGCACACACTGCTCACGCTTAACAGAATGCCTTTCGGCTGTTTCACATTAAACATACCGCGCCTGGCAGAACTAACGCCGACGGGTGAGAGTGTGGTGACTCTACTTTCAAACTTACTTTAGTATTCTACCACATCCGAACCGATTTGTCAATAGCTTTTTTTCATTTTTCGCAATTTTTTTCATACTATCTGGTGCTTCTCCAGAAATTCCACGTAATTCTGCGACGGCACCGGTTTCGAATAATATCCCTGCAGGTAATCAAAGCTGCCATTTTAATTCCACTACATTGTCAACATCAAAGCGCCTTTTCTGTGAAAACAACGAAAACGGTGCCGCCATACAAGCAGCACCGTTAATGTCATATCAGCCTAAAATTACTTGATAACCCTTACGGAAACAACTCCTGCAACAGACTTGATAGAAGCCTCGATACCTGCAACGTCGCCCTTTACATCAAGGCAGGTGTACGCATAGTCCTTCTTGGACTTGCTTACCATGTTCTCGATGTTCAGACCTGCAGCGGAAACCGGAGCGGTGATGTTGTTCAGCAGACCCTCTGCATTCTTGTGGATAACGCAGATCTTTGCGTTTCCGGAGATTGCCATCTCAACATTCGGGAGGTTAACGGAGTTCCTGATGTTACCATTCTCGATGTAGTCAACGATCTCCCTGACTGCCATAACTGCGCAGTTGTCCTCGCTCTCAGGAGTGGAAGCGCCCAGATGGGGCATTGCAACAACGCCGTCCAGACCGATAAGTCCGTCGGTAGCGAAGTCGGTTACATAGCAAGCCATACCGCCGTTCGCGAGT